>JAUWMY010000221.1 GCA_030612945.1 Desulfobacteraceae bacterium | reverse complement strand
GATGGATGAATTGTGTTCAATTTCAGGTGAAAATGCCTCTGATACATACATTCTATCGAGTTTACGGGTGCTCTGGATGTTGACCACCCGCATCTTATTTATTTCTTTGATCCCAACCGTTTGTAAGGCTGCACCGATAGCCTCATTGTCGTTGGGAAAGGTAATAGGGGTGGCGGCCTTCTCAGGAGAAAGTCCTGTCAGGCAATTGATGACTGTTTTGTCTCTATCAATCTTTTTTGCTAATCTATCTGTAATAAAGTCAGCCAGTCCAACCCCGGTAGCATTTCCATCGGACAAATCCGTCAGGTCCCGTACTAATATCCGCTTGGGATGAGGCTGGATCCAGAAATCGCCAATAAGATCCCTGTGCCGTCCAATCACCTTTGAATCCATCCCTGTCCCGCTTATGTTCTTTCCCATCTCATCCACAATCAATAGATCAATTTGGTCAAATGGTATTTTCGCCATGACTTTCTTGGATAAGGCAAGGAGTCTTTTTTCCTCGCCCAGCATTTGCTCGGGAGAGATGGCTTTGAGTTCGGTAATCCGCCCGAGCCCATTTTCCACAATTCCGAGCCCAAAAAGAACAGGACAGCGTTCAAGAATCATCAGACCGGCATCAATTATAATCGCTTCCATGCCGTGATCAACTGCGGCCCTGTGATAAACGCTTGCACCCTGATGTTTCCCAATGCCGATGGCCATCATTTTAAAAAGACCGCTCTCGATATCCCCCTCAAATTTTGTGTGGGTTTTAATGCGGTTAATAACTACAAGGGCATCGGCATCCGAGGCATACTGGTCTAAATAGACTGGCACGTTCCTGTGAGTAATACCAACTTCTGACACGTCCATGGAAGAAAGTATAGGAACACCCATCTTTTTTTCTGAAATTCCAATGTGGGCAAGCAAGGCCTTTTGGCCTTCTGCTGTTGCACCACCGTGACTTCCCATGGCCGGAAATATGAAAGGCTTAGCGCCCGCACCTTTAAGTACATCCACACAACTTCTTGTCACTTCGTCAATTCTATCTATCCCGCGACTTCCTGCGGTAACAGCAATGGTTTGTCCAGGTCTTATTCTTTTATCAAGAGATAAGGAGGCCATGCTTGTTGCAACTTCTTTGGAAACATCCTCAATTTCCTTTTCATAAAGGCTCATATGCACGAGAGCCATTTTTGGAAAATAAGTTTTGTTCATAATTGCGTTGATCTCCTCAATTGTGATTGGGATTATTCTGATTCCGATACTTTTTTGACTTTGAGACGAACGTCGTTATCGACAAAGGTCTCCTCAAGCACTTCTCCACTGTTATGGGAAATCACTTTCCTGATATTTTCAAGTTTCTCCTTTTCAAGGATAAACTCGAAACTTTCTCCCGGGGGTAAAATCCTGAGACATAGACCTACGTCCAGATATGCCTTTCAACAGTCACCCCTGTAATCCATCAACTCTTCTAACATTGTAATCACTCACGTATCCTGTCAAATGTTTTACCCTTATCGAGTCAAGACTCGATCAGGAGTTATCCGTTATCCGTTGTCCGTTGTCAGTTTTGGGTTGAGGGATTGAGAGCTGCCGAATTATGTCTCACTCATGGTGAGGTTATTGACATCGGGTTTTTCGGCCATTCTGTCTTCTGTCTACTGAATTCTGTATTCTTCCAATTGAGCTTTCTCGCTCAATTGGGGTTTTACTTTTCTTTAGAAGTGGCCAGCAGAAAATCAAGCATGGCCTGACATAATGGAGAAGCAATTCTTCTTCGATCTCTGATTAAATAGAAGTTTCTAAACATAGAAAGGCCTTTGACTTTAAGTGCCTTAATAATACCGGCTTTCAGTTCCGTATCCAGGGCCCTTGAAGAAAGGACTGAAATACCGAGGCCGGCCTTTATGCCTTCTTTGACCGCCGTGGATGTGCCAAAGCGCGCCACCACATTAAGCGAATCAATGGCCTTTGAACCTGATGTCTTAAGGTAATCCTCCATAATTTTCAAGGTTCCTGACCCCGCCTGCCTTAAAATAAAAGGTTCTTTTGAAAGTTCTTCAATAGAAACCGCCTTCCTTTTCGCCAACCGATGATGGGCAGGAACCGCCAGCACCAATTCATCTTTCCATAATTTATGATGTATGAGATTCCTGTGCGAGCGCCTGGATCCAACTATACCCAGCTCAAGATGGCCATTCAAAACACGGTCTTCGATATTATTAGTGTCGGAAATACTCAGCACAACGGATATAAGAGGATGTTCTTCGCGGAAATCTCCTATGATCTTCGGAAGTATGTATTCGCCGGGGATCGTGCTTCCCCCAATATGAATTTCGCCCTGTTTAATACCAAGAAAATCTTGCATCTCAAGGCATGCCGTCCTTTTCATATCCAGCAGGAGACCTGCATGCTTGTAAAGGATCTCCCCGGCCTTCGTTGGCATGATCTGCCTGCCCAGCCGATCAAAGAGTTTTGTCCCGACCAGGCTCTCAAGCGTGGCTATCCTCTCGCTGACAGAAGCCTGTGCCAGAAAAACTGCCTCTGCAGCTTTTGAAAAGCTCCCCAGCTCAACAACCTTTCGAAAGATTTCGAGTTGGCGCAGGTCAAAATCAACAGACAATATTTGATTGGAAGCGGATTTTTTCATGTGATAGTTTAGTGTTCTCACAAATACGGAAACCACATCTCTTCTATGTCTCCGAAATTTGCCTTCACTTTTTCACGGCCCGATAAAATGTCGCCATGGCCCGAAAGCAGGTATTCCACATCAAGCAGGGAGATCCTTTTGATGCTTTCTTTCAGTTCCTGCCCGGCGCCTCCAGGTAAATCCGTTCTCCCAATACCTTGATTAAAGGCTACATCGCCGGTGAAAAGGACCTTTTTGTCAGGCCAGTAAATACAGACAGAGCCTGGTGAATGGCCGGGCGTTTGGATGACCTGGAAGGTCAAATTTCCTATCTTCAACTCTCCCTCCTGAAGCAGGATATCCGGTTCAAAATCTGAAATGCCCAAAGCCTCTCCATAATGTGGGGCAACTTTTCTGATGAAATCCATCTCTACGGAGCTTACCGCGATGAGAGTGGATGTATTTGCAAATATCTTTACAGCCTCCATGTGGTCGGGATGCCCGTGTGTGATAATTACAATGTCAATATCCTGGGGGGAGAGAGAAAGCTCTGAAAGGCCATCCCGAACATGATCAAAGAGATGGTAATGGCCCGGATCAATAAGGATTTTTTTGTCTGCGTCTATGAAATAGGCATTGCAGTTATTTGCCGTTTGGCTGAGCCACAGAAATGCATGTAAATTGTCAAATATTTTCATGGAAATGAGGTCCGTTGATTGTTTTTGGTTGTCCGTTATGGAATCTGTAAATAAAGGATACTAAAAAGGCACTCAAAGGATGTCAAGACCTAAGGGTTCGCGCAAAAATAACTTCACATTCTCTCATCTCATCTTCAGGTCGTCTTCGGTCGATCTTCACTCACGAAGTCCTCGAAATAGTTCATTATTCCTGTGGCTTCGCTCATTCAGATCGGCCAAATCCAACCTAAATCTGAGCGAGAACTCTGTGAAGTTATTTTTGCACGAACCCTAAGAACCGTATCGTTCCCCCGGCTGCTGGTACCCAATGATTTGTGGCAGGATTCTGTTTGTTATTTCCAGATCAATAGAAAGAACTTTCCTGGAAAATCCTTGACAAATTAACTGATTTTAGATAATTTTCTATTAATTTTAAGGCGTTAAATTTTGGATATGTAAATTCTCAATAAATTCGAGTAAAAAAACTGGACTCCTGATCTATGCCTTTGAGGGCATCAACCGTTTTCTCTTTGAGATGGCTACCGGCACCGGCAAAACGCTCGCATCCGCCGCCGTTATCTTTGCCCATAACCATCCATCAGGCGACCCCAAGCCAAGCGACGTTGATGCAAAAATCCACAAACAACTAACCGAAGCAGGAAACATCCTAGGCCTCTGAATTCTCGACCATATCATAGTAACGAAAAAGGGATATTTCAGTTTTCAGGAGGCCGGATTGATTGGTTAATGGATAAAACAGAAGAGCAATATTGCGACAAACTCAAACTACAGAAAAAAGGCCTCATGCACGATTTATTAACCGGCAAAGTCAGGTTTCAAATTTAGAGAGGGGGATTTCAAATTATGAAGATATCAACCATACTTGATCAAATTGACCTCGGGACTATGGCTCTGCCCAAGTTTCAGAAGAGAGAACCACAATGGAAAAAGCCAAAAAAGATGAGCGATTAAAAGAAATCAAGGAACTGGTAGTTTCCTTTTGCGTTGAGTATTTGAATGAGGAACTGCAAGGCTATGTCCTGAGGTTATGCGACACGCTGGGCCGGAAGCGTAAGATTGCAATAATACGAGGAAACAAGGAAATATGGGCGGCCTCAATTATCTATGTAATCGCCCGCCTCAATTTTCTGTTTGATCCGGAAAACGAGTTGTTTCTTTCAGCCGACACCATCTGCGACTTCTTTGGGACCAAGAAATCGACCATCGGCAACAAAGCAACTCAAATTGAAAAGGCCTGTAATCTTGGAATTGGTGCTCAAGGTTATTGCAGCCCTGAAATCTCAGATGCACTGACATTGGTTGAGCTTCCCAATGGTTTGGTAATTCCAAAGAGTATGTTGCCTAAACCCGAGATTGTGGTTGAATGCGCCGACGAGAAAGAAGAAAGGGAGTTTCAGGAATACATGGCTGAACAGGAGCGCCTTAAAGAACGAGAAGCAGCGAAAAAAAAGGCACGACGTACAGAAATCAATCGAAAGATTGCCGAGGATAAGAAAAAGAAGAAAAATGAGCAGGACAAGCAAATAAGCCTTTTTAATATTATTGTTTAGGTGCAAGACGTGTCGAAATGTGACACGAATAGCTCATGAATTATATATTTTTTCTTGACAAATTATTCTTTAAGTGCAAAATGTGATGAATAATGGCGCGTTTTGCAGATGAATGCTAATCAATATCCAAAAACAGTTGGGCCGCGGGCGGCATTCGTGGTTCGGAACTGTACGAACGGCAAAAGAATATTTTTTCTCATGCGGACGTGGAGAAAATCAGTGGCCTTTGTTCTGGTTCTGCACGCGGGCGCGTAAGGAGGCTCGTCAACCGGGGACTGGCGACCAGGTTGAAGCCGGGCCTGTTTATCCTTGTGCCTTCTGAACTTGGCCACGAGCGCGACTACTTTGGCAATCCTTATGTTGTGGCCAGGGAGATCGTCGGCAGAGCTGCGTACTATATTTCCCATGCCTCTGCGATGGACATCCACCAGATGGTAACCCA
>JAUWMY010000484.1 GCA_030612945.1 Desulfobacteraceae bacterium | reverse complement strand
AGGCCTTTTCCCTGACGTATTCGGAATCAATTCCTTGTTCAATGGCATATTTTGCCATAAGACGCGTGGAAAAATCCCGGTCAACCTGTGCCAGGGGGCAGGCTCCAGTACATTTACCGCATTCAACGCAGTGAAAAACCTGAAATTTTTCTATAAGCTGGTTTAAGGTCTCATTTTTATCCAAAAGAAATCCTCTATTACCTTAACCTGGTCAGGCAGGAGCCAAAAAAAACATTGAATATTTTCAATTGGCGATTGACGATTTAGAGAAACTCGAAACTTGATACTTGCTTACAGTACCGTGGAAAACGGTGAAACTCGGAAAGACATTCTGCCAAACCAATAAAGACCTTTCCGGTTTTGTCCAGTTTCCAGCCCGCCCTGGTGCGACTTGATTTGGCTATCATGGCTCCGCCACTGCTCTTCCTGTGCGCCTCCTTTTCTTTCAGCGTCACCCGGAGTGTTCAGGTCTGGGCCAGGGCTTCAATTTTCCAGTTTCTTTTAGTAATAATCGCAATACCAGAATTCAATATCATCCATAAAAGAATAGGAGATGTGTTTTAGTTAAACGCCTAACGGTGATTTTTTCAGTTTGTAAATTTTTTTCGCAAATGACTCCATTTCCTCAAAAAGCCTGTTTTGCTCATCAAAGGAATATTGCAAAGTTGAGAACCGCTCGGGTTCCAATCCCAGGATATGTATAAGCCCATGAACGGACCCCGCCATTTTTTTTGCCTGCCCCGGGCCTGGACCATACCGGCATTCTTTATCCTTACATCCCATAATGAGCACCCCCTCCGCGCCCCTCTCAAAGGCAAAAAGCACCATCGCAGGGTCTATACGCCCCGTACACATCACCTTGACCGGATAAATAGGGTAGGGAAACGAGTGCCCGGACTTGCATAGATCCATGTAACACCGGTAGGGTGCCCAGTTACAAAAAAAAGCCAAAATGGGTCCTTTGCTATTCAAGGAATGCATTTATTACCTTTTCAAAGTACCCCTGTTCATACTCAGGGATGCTGATGGCTCCTGTAGGGCATTCTGCGATACAACTTCCACACCCTGTGCAAAGACCTGGCTCGATCCAGCAGGAAGCCACCCCTCTGGTTGTCTCCTCAAGCCGTGCAGCACCTTCCGGACATATATCAGCGCATCTGCCACAACCACGGCAGAACTCGGAGTCCACGTGGGCCACAAGATATCCGGATGGCTCAGCCCTTCCAAAGGTACTTTCCAGCGCTTCACTCGCCGCCGATTTTCCCAGGTCCTTATCCGGAATATTGCGCGCCTGGGGCCAAGACGCCATGTAGACGCCCGGGATGCCGGTTTCGAGGGTACCAAAGGCCCTGCTGCTGCGTGCATGTAAGTCCCTTTCAAAAGCATCCCGCCTGTAAGGAATATGCTTAAATTCATTACGCCCAAGCATGATAATACCCGCTTGAATCTTTTGATATCCGGGGTTTTTATCAAAAATATTACTATCTAAATCACGCAGCCGTTTGCCCTTTTCCCGGGTCAATAAAGCATCACCCTTTTCAACGATCAGGGTGAAGTTTCCCCGCTGACCATCGAGTCGAATTGATCTCACCGGCCAGACCAAATCGATGCCGAATTCTCGTAATTCCTCTTCAATTTCTTTGTCCACATCCTGATTCTCGACCACAACTACTGACGGGAATTGCTCTTTAAGACCTTTTGCTGCTGCAATACCAGCCTCCCCTGCCCCCAGGATAAGGGCCTGGGCATAAGGTTCTTCACTGCTCACTGACAGGGTTTTGTGTTCCTTCAATTGCCAGAGCCCCGATTGAACGACCCTCATAGCATGTTCGATTTCCATTTTTCTGTCGTCTTTAAAAGGAATCAAACAGGTCTCCTTGATATTGACAAAAGCGATGTCTTTTGGGTCATATCCTCCCTGCCTGAATAGCCTGTTTTTCAACCTGATACGCTGGTCAGTGCAGGATTCGCAGGCAAAATCCAGATTACAGCAAACGCATGAAGCGATAAGGGCTCCGTTCAATCCCTTTTCGTGGATAACTTCTTCTATCCTGAGGCCTTTCTCCGGGTGGCAGGCAGAAACCAAAACCTCTGCATGAGCAACACCCCGAAAACTCTTCAGAGGAGCTATCATCTCGTCCAGCAAGCCATTCTCATTCAATGTTTCATTGCAAGAGCAAAGGAAAATGCCAATTTTTTGATCTCCATCACCAAGGTCCCTTCTAAAGATGGGTTGTACCTTAGCAGGAGAAGTATTACTTAAGGCCTTCATCGCGGCAGTACGTCCCGCTATAATTGCCTTTGTCCAGGAACCTGTTTTCCCATAACTCTCAATCAGGATCACCCGGGAAGGATCAACTTCAGGAAGGGTCTGTGTGTGGTCCGACACAATAATCCGGTCAAAATTGACAGACCAATGTGTTGAGATTCTGTCATGCCTGATGGCCCCCAGATCACACGATATTTCGCATAGGAGGCACTCGCTGCATACCCCACATTGAATGCACCTGGAAGCCTCTTTCATTGCTTCTTTAACTGAAAAAGGGCCGATGACCTCATCGTTGTCCTTTACCCGTGCAGAAACCTCTCTATGAGGGATAGGGCTTTGTCTCTGCTTTGGGATCCCTTTTGGGACAGGGTCATATTCTTTACGGGACACCACGGCCCCTTCATCCGGGGCAGTTCTACCGGCAGGCTTCAGGGCATAAATAATACTCTGGGCCGCCCTTCGACCGGAAGCCATGGCCTCGACCACTGTCGATGGGCCGGAAGTCGCATCCCCTGAGGCATAAATACCGGCAATGCTGGTTTCTCCGTTTGTCGCGACCTC
>JAUWMY010000329.1 GCA_030612945.1 Desulfobacteraceae bacterium | reverse complement strand
GCGTGATTCAGGTATAAGGGCCTTACCGTACATCAGGGCCTTAATTTCTTCACGAATGTCGTCAGCCTTGGATTCGAATTTATGGGTTTGCTTTGTCAGGAAATCAAAATCACTACATACACCCTTCTTTAGGCAGGTATTTAGTGCTTCAGAAAAATGTTGCTCTGTCATTTTAAGATTATCCAAATAGTCATAAATCAACGATTCAATCTGCCGTTGTTTCTTGAAAAAGAATTTTAACACGTTGTCCTCCAATGTCACAAAATGGTATGAAATATAGGCTTTATCACTTCTTCCATAAAAACGACCAAATCCTCTTAAGTCAATAAAAATATTGTAGTTTTCCTAATAAAGATCATAAATGTGGTTATCCAGTCTCTTTCTCCACGATTGCAGGGTCTACATGGACTATGACCCGGTCAAGATCCTCGATTTCTTCTGCCAAACAATTCTCCACTGCCTTTGCGATTTTGTGGCCTTCAGCAACGGTCAGTTGACCATCCACTACGATATGGGTTTCCATTTGGTAAAGGCCCCCTGAGGTTCGGACCCTCAAATCATGCATATCGCGCACACCTTTTACGCTACGGGTGCAATCAATGATTTTGTCCAGGATTTCGGATGGAGGAGCGGTATCAGTAAATTCACGCAGGCTATTCCTGAGGATCGCCAGACCGACCTTTACGATAAAGAAAGATACTAAAAGGGCGGCGAAAGAGGCCAGTATATACCAGGAAGGGTTGATGAGCGTTCCCGTGACACCCAGCAAGACAGCCACAGAGGAAAGAGCGTCCGAGCGGTGATGCCATGCATTGGCTATAATCAACTGGCTTTTGATGCGCCGCCCGGTGCGTACCGTGTAATGATATAGAGCCTCTTTAAAGGCGATAGAAACGCCGGCCCCGATCAGTGCCAGTTTAGTGGGGTGGTATTCAGTATGACGATAGATATTCAAAGCTGCCTCAATCCCCAGATACAGGGCCGTGGCAATCAAAGCCAATCCTACTATGGCAGATGCCAGGGTCTCAATGCGGGCATGACCAAATTGGTGTCCCTCATCGGGAGCCTTCCCGCCAATTCTGAGACCGAGCAGTACAATAGCGTCGGTGAAGAGATCGGAAACGGAGTGGACCGCATCCGCTATGAGGGCCTGGCTATGACCAAGTATTCCCGCAACGAACTTGAGCAGAACTAAAATGGCATTGACTAAGGCTCCAACAAGTGTAACCGATCTCCCGGCCCTGGCTGACGTTATGTTTGGATCAGGCGCAAGTTTTTCCAATTGGAGAGACTTCTCTACTTTCTTTTTCATGGTTTTTTAGTAACTTCTCAATAAGTTCGGGTGGAGTTTATCCGTAAGGATTTTATAAAAGGCTTACGCCTAAACTCCGAAAGGCTATAAAGCCATCATCATTCGGTCAAGGCCTATATCCTGTTTTTTATGCCCGAACTTATTGAGTTACGTTTTTTAGTGGTAACCGCCCGGCGTTTCCGTAAAATAATGTGTGAGAGAAGATAAAGTCCCAATAAAAAAGTTTTTTCGTCAATGGTTCTCATTTCCTTATAGATTTCATCCATTTTATCAAGCTGTTCAGCGAATTCCGGAAACCATTCAGCCAAAAGACGGACATCTGACATATTGATTACCCCCTTTCACCTTTAGTTTGTTTTTTGATCCACGTCATGATTTCATCTTTGCCCGGGATCTTGCCGACACTCTTTACCTCGCCGTCAACCACCACAGTCGGTGTTCCCAACACCCCGTATTTGGCAATCTCCATAAGATCAGTCACCTTGTCTACCTGGACATCCAGGCCACTGTCGGCAACCGCCTCTTTGACGTTTTTTTCGGTAGCCTGGCACTTTGGACATCCTGGACCTAATACTTTGATTTCCATTATGTTGCTCCTTTTTGAATTAGTTGAGTGGTTAAGTGGTTGAGTAGTTGAATCAGTACAATCAGATCAGCTCACTCAGCCATTCTATGAGTTTATTTTTTGGGGGCACTCTTCCCACAGCTTTGACCTTCCCGTTGATTATCAGGGCAGGGGTACCCATTACCCCGTACTTTCCGATCTCTTTAATGTCCCGAACATGCTCAATATCCGCCATAAGATTGATCTCGGCCATCACTTGCATAAGTTCCTGTTCAAGCCCGTCGCACTGGGGGCATCCCGGACCTAAAACCTTGATTTGAACCCCTTCGGGAACCTCTTCTTCATAGGGTTTTCCCAAGAATTTTTTAAACTCCCTCAAGAATGCCTTTGCATAATCAGGTTTAACGCGGTCAGGGATATAATTTCTCTCTGAAAGCCGTTTTAAAAGCTCAGCCCCAACTTCGTTATCTGGCCTTTCGGCATATTCTTCTGCCATGTCTGTCATGGCCGCGTTCAGTCCTATAATGCCGACACTCTGCCTGTTCACCCTGATCTGAACGACATCGTCCTGTGGCATATCATACCCCCTTTATGCTGCAATCCAGCCGTAACACATTCCGGCAATGGTGGACAGGAGCACGATAATGACACAAAAGGCGGCGGTCTTTTTGACGCCCATAACTCCTCCAATCACTAACATATTGGGAAGCGAAAGGGCCGGACCCGCCAACAGAAGGGACAAGGCCGGTCCCTTGCCCATGCCGGCACCGATAAGACCCTGAAGGATTGGGACTTCTGTAAGGGTGGCAAAGTACATGAATGCACCTGAGACCGAGGCAAATAGATTGGCCCACAGGGAATTCCCTCCCACAAGGCTCTGGATATAATGTTCTGGAATCAGGGCCGAATGCCCTGGCCTCCCCAGCATGAAACCGGCTACCAGAACACCGGCCCCCAGAAGGGGAAAAATTTGCTTCATAAACCCCCAGGTGGATTGTACCCAGTTGGTGCGTTCCTCTTTTACAAACCAGTTCTTTAGCATCAGGACCAGGACTACCAAAAGGCCGGCAGTGATGTACCATTTGGCAGCGAAGATGGCTGGCCATACCCCTGTGGAACCGATCTCAGGTCGCGCGAAGGCAGCAAAAATCAGGATCAGGACCATGGTCAGCATGAAGAGGGCCTCCTGCGTGAGACTGCGCCCCTTTTCTTCTTCATCCGGAAGATATATCTGTCCAACTGTGCGAGCGGCATCATCCTTCCTGAATATAAAGGCCATTAGCAGTCCAGTGATTATTGCGAAAAGCACTGCGCCAATTGCCCTGGCCAGCCCGAGTTGCCAGCCCAATATCCTCGCCGTAAGGACAATGGCCAGCACGTTTATGGCTGGTCCGGAATAAAGAAACGCGGTTGCAGGTCCAATACCAGCACCACGTGTATAGATTCCGGCAAACAGGGGCAGGACCGTGCAAGAGCAAACCGCCAGCACAGTCCCGGAAACAGATGCCACTGAATATGAGAGGATTTTTTTTGCCGTGGCCCCAAAGTACTTGAGCACAGATGCCTGTGAGACGAATACCGCGATGGCGCCTGCAATGAAAAAGGCCGGGATCAGGCAAGTTAAGACATGTTTTCTGGCATATTCCTGGAGCATCATAAAGGCTTCAAGGCCCGACTGGCGTATAGTGGTGTTATCCCATGGAATATAATAGCAGGCAGCAAAGACCAGGATAATAAGCAGTAATTTGGTTCGTTCTTTCATAACGATTTTTCCTAACAAATATTGTGATATTAAACGAAATAAATTATCAGTTTAAATAATAATATAGCTATTTAATTATATATAAAGCACAAAAAAAATTACCTCTTACATATGTCTTCGCGTCGAATAGTTGGGAGTCTTTCCAAAAGAGGGGCGCTCTGCTGATCATCCTCAAGCCAGTGTTTCAGATTCCCCAAGATGTTAGCCGCATATGGGCTGCCACCCCCGTCAGTTAAATGATAATTTACCCACAATCCGTCTTTCAGAGAACTGACTAAACCGGCATCTTCAAGTAATTTCAGGTGTTTCGAAACGGCAGGTTGAGAGACTTGTAATGCTGACTGCATCTCGCAGACACACATTGTCTTATGTTGCAGCATCTTTATGATTTTTACCCGGTTTGGGTCTGATAGGGCTTTCATGACCCTG
>JAUWMY010000541.1 GCA_030612945.1 Desulfobacteraceae bacterium | reverse complement strand
ACCGTGGAAGAGCACCAAAAAGCAAAGCTGCTTAAAAAAATCATTGACAGTGACGGCCTTCCCTCACTTTCTCCGCTTGCCATCCAGCTGGTTGAATTTGCTGCGGATGATCAGAGCTCCGCACGGGATTTGGCCTCAATCATTGAAAAAGATCCCGGCCTGACAACGCGGCTTCTTAAATTGGTCGGCAGCGCCTTTTTTGCCCGTGTTCAACGGATTACTTCGGTTACTCATGCTGTTACCCTCTTAGGGTTCAAAAGAGTGCGCATTATGGCCTTAAGCCTTTCGTTGCGCGATACGTTTCCTATGGGCAAGATAAAAGGCATGGATTATGATCATTTCTGGAAGACGTCTCTTTACAGGGCCCTGATTGCACAAAATCTCGCCCAATCCGCAAAACCTGATGAATTGAATGCGGAAGAGGGGTTTATTGCTGGCTTGATCCTGGAAATTGGAATGCTGATGCTTTATGCGGCCTCATCTGATGAAATAAAGCAGGCATTTCCCGGAGGCAATGTGCCCCTGGAAGAAGTCGTCTCATGGGAGGAGGATAATTCGGGGGTCAATCACAGGGAGGTGGGAGCCCTCGTCTTCAGGCGGTGGCACTTTCCAGAGTATCTGGTGGAGAGCCAGAAGTATTTTGGGTCAGAGGCCCTTCAGCCCGACAAGCCGATCCTGTGCAAAATCGTTGAGCTGGCAAGGAGGCTTACGGAAATCGTATTCGGTGAAACAGGGGATTTATATGATATTCAACAACAGGCTGAAAATCTCTTGCAATTAAAGGGCGAGGCGGTCAATATAGTCCTGTCAGAGACCTTTGACAAGGTGGAAGACCTGGCAGAACAAATGAGTATTGAGGTTGATTCACAGACCGATATTGTAAGTGTCATGGAGAAGGCAAATCAGGCCCTCGCTCGAATCAATGCCTCTATAGAGAGTTCCTTCCAGGGTCTTTTGGATCATGTGAACCAGTATGACCGATCATTGACCCGTATGTCTGAGGACATGGCACGGGACCGCAAAGACATCCTTCAAAACACCCTGGATGCAGTAGCCCACGAAATTCGCAATCCCCTCCTGGCTATCGGAGGTTTTGCCAGGAGACTGGCAGGCCAGGCCACAGAAGAAGATCGTGGCAGACAATATGCCAGGATCATTGCTCAAGAGTCTGCGCGTCTTGAGAGTGTTTTAAAAGAGATAATGGAGTTTTCCAGGGCGTATGAGCCCACCCTCACTGAAAAAGACCTCCTTCTGATCATAGACAAGCTACTCAACGGGCTTGATGACTTTTTTCGTGAAAAGGACATCGAAGTTGTCCGGGATTTTCCTCAAGGATCAGTCCTGTTACCTTTGGAAATGGATGGTATCACCAGGGTTTTCCATCAGGTTTTTAATAACGCCATTTCCATGATCGGCCCAAACGGTGGTACAATGACCGTGTCCGTTCAACCCATGGATCAAACCAGGGAGATATTGGTCAGCATTTCCGACAATGGTCGTCACATACCAGATGATATCCGAGATGCCCTTCTTGATTCAAATCCTTCCGCTAAAACATTCGGAGGGGGACTGGGCATGCCCATGGCGCGTAAGATAATAGAAGCTCACAATGGCCGAATCGAAATAGGAGAGCGAGCAGGCCGCGGCAATACCGTTAATATCTATCTGCCAATTTCCGAAAGGAGATAAATGTCAGACAATTTCCCCATATTGGTAGCAGAAGATGACCCGGTGTCGCGAAAGCTTCTTGAAAAGGTCCTTATTAAGGCGGGAAATAAGGTTGTGTCCGTGGAGAATGGACAAAAGGCCCTCAAGCTTTTCGATGATAAATTTTTTCCCATCGTTCTGACAGACTGGATGATGCCGGAGATGGATGGCCTCGAATTATGTCGGGCAATCAGGAAAAATACCTATCCAGGGTATGTATTCATAATTCTCCTTACGGCCAAGGATTCTA
>JAUWMY010000156.1 GCA_030612945.1 Desulfobacteraceae bacterium | reverse complement strand
CACCACAAGCCCGGTGAGCTCATCTATGGCATAAAGGACCTTTTCAAGTTCTGTCTGGGGCTCAACATCCGAACAAATCCCCCATCCGTGGCTTACCACAGCCCTTATATACTCCTCAGGCCAGTTATTCTCCCTTAAAATTTCTTCACTTTTCCGGCAGTGTTCTTCAGGGAACTGCCCATAATCCAGGTCATGTACCAGGCCAATAATGCCCCATTTTTCTTCGTCTTCTCCTCGCTTTCGGGCAAAATAGCGCATAACACCTTCCACCGCCAGGGCATGCTTAATAAGGCTGTCGTTCTGGTTATACTGGGTAAGAAGCTTATAGGCCTCCTCTCTGGTCGGAACTTTTTCACTCATTTCATTGACCTCTTTCTTATCAATGCGAAGATGGGAATATGTTGAATCTTATTTTTTGTCTATTAGCTCAGATTTCATAAAATCCTTGCTCTCTGTGCATTATACACTCGATTTTCACTTTCCCTCCGCGGACTTGCCAGAAGAGGTCTTTTTTTCAGGGCCCTTCACAGCACGGTCAATAACATAATGGTAACTGTATTTGTCGTTTCGTTCACATTTTGCTAATTGCATCACGTCCGTATCAATGTTGTATGGTATCGTAAGGGACTCAAGCCATTTAGAAATTTCTTTACTTACCCCTGAAATCCGTTCGGGAAGAGGCATTGTTTTTGGTAAGGTTATTTTTTTATGTTCAGCCATAGTAGCTCCTTTCATCAACCAATTTACAGGCGATCACAGGGCACCGCAATCCTGGTGTCCTGAGGCCTTTTCTGAAACCCTCCTACTCTTGTGACCAGTGACTCTTAGGAGGCTGCCCAAGATTGTTATTTTTCTCATTCTCGTACTGCCTACCAGTAACCCGGTAATAAATATAAGCACTGTTAACAATTTTTCCAGCGTCATGAGGGTACAATTTGAATCCCCTCTTCTGACTAGTGCCCATCCATAAATGGCTATTTTCCGCAAGCTCTGCATCGGATTCGGATTTTAATCCTCGAAATACTCAATGTATTCCTGTGGTTAATCCCGCTGACAGCGGGACATCTTCTTTGATCTTGCGAAAACTATCTCATTTCTGGATGGACACTAACTACTCTTTGATCGCGAAATCAACAATATCCACAGACACTTCATCGCAGCCTTTCAAAGACCGTTTCGTATGGTCAAACTGTTGATATGTGTCTGGCATAATCTCTTTATTTTCAGTAAGAATGACCCTGTCAATCACTTTACCTTTTTTCATATATTCAATTTTTATCGCAAATCCTGTAACGGTTCTATCTCCCTGATTAATGACTCTGCCATCGACCTTAATATGGCCATATCCAACTTCTTTCCACTCCCACTCATCGATAAGCAGGTTATCTCTATAAAATCTTTTCAGGGCCTTAGTTTTTTGATCATTGATGTACTCCAGGCTGATCAACAAAAGTAATTTGTCGGCCGCAAAATATTTAAATGCCAGCCTTTCTGCCTCTTCATACTCCCCAACCTCTGCCTTCCCCCTTATTTCTCTCTGTCTTTCTTCATCACTCACACATCCGGAGCAAAGAAAAAGCGAAATAAGAACAAACATCATTCGGAATAGAGGTTTAACCATGAATCGTAAAGGTCCACGCCCATCGAAGATCCCGCTATTCGGGGGAGTACATGGATTTCTATTTTAAAATAAATAAAAACCCATCTCTCTATCCGAGCAATGGGAGTCATGGAGCAATCATTTAATTGATACCCCTATTGAGGGGTAGATAACGCTGTTCAGCGTTCTTAGTCCTTTACGTATGATGCAACTCACTGTAATTTGATTAAAATTATTAATGATTCTACTCAAATAGGCCTCCTTTGTCAAGAAAATCAATTCTCAGACAGCAATTCTAATTATGGCCTCAACCTGGCAGGGCCGCGGGGTCTCTTTTTAAAGGCCGCAAGACAAATTCTTCCACAGCTTGTGGAACGCCCCCGTGGCTTTGAATAAAGGCTGTGAGGAGCTCAACCCGGAGTCGGAGATGGAAGACGAATCCTGGAGCAGGATTGGAATTGCTGATTTTTGAAAAAACAATGAACTCCAGAAATAAACAGTTCAATCGACTATAGCTGCCGTCCAAATTCCAGTGTGTTTTTATTGATACTGATGCGCAAGTGTTGCTGGACCATCTCATGGCCAGTATCCGTAAAAGGGAGGTAAACCAGGGTCGAGTCTTTTATGTCAAACCTGATGCGTGGCAGGTTGGGAAGGACCATCTTTTTGTTAAGGGCGGAACTGGCAAGGGTAATCTTCATGCTCTGGGCAGCTTCGGTTTGGGGCAGCGTCACAGGATAAAGGTTCTTTTTAGGAATTGACTCTTCTGCCCGGAAATTCTCCTGTGATATGGTGAACTGCCTTGACAGATTCAAATATACCTTGGGCCGGATCTTAAAGGCCGGACTCCAAAAACTCATATCCTGGCCTTCCCATTCCTTTTCCACAACTCTGGGCTGGTTGGTCAGCCGGATAAAATCGGCGAATGAATTAATTTTGACACCCTCGGCCGTTGCAGCAGATATCTTCCAGAAAGGCAAATAAACAGTGTTTTCCCCCTTCCCCGGAACTTTCAGGAAGTTTACCTGCACGAACTTGCTATTTGACGCCTCCCAGGCAGTTTCACAGTTGCTGCAGGTCAGGACTACACTATCTCTTTCTCCCTCCAGATTCCAACCACACTGAGGGCACAGGGTAGGCAAAAAAGTGAGTTTCCACCGGGGGTTTCTGCTTACAGATTGCTTAAAGACGTCCTGATCTTGAGAAAACCGGGCAAGGGGCCTGTTTAGTATGGCGTCAAAAAGCCTGCCTCCCTCCAGAAACAAAGGCAGATAAATAAGGCTTAAGGTCTCCCCGATATATGCCCGGTGAAGAATCTGTTTAGCTGCAATTCCCGAGGAGAGCTTCCCCGCTCTTGTCAGGATGTCATTTGCCTTAAGCGAAAACTTCAGGAATGATCCTTCTGTATCAGGTGTGACGAACTTCATTTTCATAGTCTGCGGCCTGAGACCCAGGGAAGCGGGAATCCCCTTTAACGGTAGCCCCACGTGTGTAATGTCCACAACACGGTGCCCTACCATCATGCCCTTACTGTAATAAACATTGCCTTTAAAGCGCAGATACGGAGCATAAAAGATCTCCTTACCCGGGGCCTTGTGGGGCAGGACTAAGCGAAAATAATTCGGGGTGAAGAGGAAGGTTTTTACATCGCAATAGGGGCAGCGCAATAGACGGTCGGTTTCGTCCAGTTCAATAGGCGCCCCACATTGGGGGCAATCCTGCTCAACAGTAAAGCCCATTTATCCCAGTTTTTCCCCACACTGGTTGCAAAAAACCGATTCGGGGAGATTTTCGGTCTTGCAGTGTGGGCAGAATCTGGAAACTGGCTTTTCGTCTGCCGGATGTCCACACTTGGGACAGAATTTTGCGTTAGGCGGCAGGTTTTTACCACAGTTAACGCATTGACTAAATACCAGTTGTTGATGTCCGCAATATGGGCAAAACTTTGCGTCTTTGGGAATAGCATGGCCACAGTCCGGGCAGTTAATATCCTGGGGCTGGGCGCCGGCACCGCCCCCAGTCCCGGGTCTATCCCCGCCAGACTTTGGCCTGAACGATTCGGCAAACATGGCTGGCATCATGAAACCCAAACCCATACCCAGGCCCGAGCCAGCATCTCCTTGCGATTCTGAGGCCTTTTCCATGGCCATGGCCGCCTTCATTTTGACCAATCTGTCCAGATCCTTGATCACACTGAGGCGACTCTTGTCGTCTATTGCCTTTTGTACTTCAGGCGGCGGGGTAATGGAGGTAATATAGAGCTGGGTAAGGCCCAGACCAAAACGGCTGAAGTCCTTTTGCAGGCGTTTTTGCAGGTCTATTGAGAGCTCATCGTACTGCCCGGGCAGACTAAAAAGACTGTCCAGTTTCTCGCCCAGATAATCGTTAAGGCGAGAGATAATCACACGTTTGAGGTATTCTTCGATTTCCTCAGTTGTGTATTTGCCCATGGTACCCACCAGGCTGTTGATAAACAGGATTGGCTGAACCACTTGAATATTAAACACCCCGTGGGCCCTGAGCCTGACAAGTCCAAGTTCCGAGTCTTTAAAGGCCACCGGATCCCTGGTGCCCCATTTGAGGTTTGGAAAGACCTTCATGTTGACTAAATACGCCTCAGCGCGAAGCGGGCTGGTCATTCCCCATGGTATGGCCAGGATTTTCGTAAGAACAGGGATATTGGCTGTTTTCAGGGTATGACGACCGGGACCGAAGGCATCGCAGGCCTTACCTTTGTAAAAAAACACGGCAGCCTGGCTCTCCCGGACGATAAGCTGGGCCCCGAATTTGATTTCGCCTGAGCCTTGCTCCGGAATCCTGTGCACCAGTTCTTTGCCTGTTTCATCAAACCACTCTATGACCTCCAGGAAAACCAGGTTGTTGGTACCCATTAAAATCCCCTTTCTTGATTAAAAGTAATTAGCAATATTTTTTTCTCTGATGAATCACGAGCAAGATTGATGCCACCTCATAAGGCCAGTTTTCAGGTCATTTAACTTGTTGATTATTTGTTATATTCAAATGATTTATAACGGTTTTGTACCAGGGCAGGCTCAACTTGAACGGGTCATATTGGGTTATTTGACATACCGCTTTGTGTTTTGCTTAGAATACAAAATCCCTTTTTATGGTACTGTAGAGGATTCCACAAACCTGTTGACAAAAAAGATACAATTAGTTAAGATTAACATTGTATGTTTTTGTTTGATTAAGGAGACTTTACTATGCCATTTTGGAAAAAGATCTTTGTGTGGGGCGGCCTGGCGCTTAGTTTATACATAGGCCTGAGCTATCATTTCATTTACTTTGGATGGTCGAACATTAAGATCCTTAAAAAATCAGAACTTACCCTCAGTTATACCTTTTTCAGTGCTCAAGGAAAAACCAACAGGGTTATCCTTGCCATAGATCCGCTTCGCGAAGATGGTATTGCAGATATCCTTGTAGAGATGGGCAAAATGAGTGAAGAACAAAAGGATGCGCTCCTTGAAATGTATGAGGAGGATTCCAACTAAGGGCTCGCGCTAAACCTCAAAATCAACCTTAATCTTGAATGTTTTGACGGCAGGCAGATTCAGGATCTCCTTTACCCCCGTTTCCTCAGATATTTCTCTTAGCGCGTTATCGATATAGGCCATGTCCTGGGCAATAAATGTAAACCAGATATTGTATATATGGTTTCTCAGGTAGTTGTGAGTGACACCTGGGTAACGGTTTACCGCCTCAACGAAACGCTCAATCTTTTCTTCAGCCACCTTGGCCGCACATAGCGTACTTTTAAAATTAAGGCGGCCGGAGTGGAAATTACCGCCAAGACGCCTGATAATTCCCTCCTCCTTGAGTTTTTTTACCCTTCCAATGACTTCATGTTCAGACAAATTGAGTCGTTTTCCCAACTCGCGGTAAGGTAAAGGAACAATGGGAAAATCCGACTGGATCTCATTTAAAATACGCTTGTCTGTATTATCCATGTGCAGCCTTCCCGGATGGTTGGTAGGCACATAATGGTTCCTCTGACATAAAATCTCCGGTAGCTTCAAAGGCCCTGGCCCTGCAGCCCCCGCAAAACCTGAGATATTCGCATCGGCCGCACTTTCCTTTGTAGGCGGCAAAATCCCTGAGCTGATTGAAAATCTCTGATTCCTGCCAAATCGATTCAAATGATGATTTTCTCAGATCACCACAATTCTGCTCAAGGTACCCGCAGGGCTGGATAATGCCATCATGGGAAATGAAGCAGAATGCTGTCCCGCCTAAGCAACCGCGTGTTACCGCATCGAGGCCATATGTATCAAAATCAACTTTCTCACCCTTGGCATGGGCTTCCTGACGCAGGATTCTGTAATAGTGAGGTGCACAGGTCGCTTTCAGTTGAAGCGGGACCTTATCTCGCATGTTGTAAAACCAGCGCAGTAGTTTTTCATATTCCAGCGCATCAATCTCCTGATTTATCATTTCTTTTGCACGGCCTGTCGGTACCAGTAAAAAAAGATGATGAGCAACTGCTCCAAGACGGACGGTCATATCCAGAATATCCTTGATATCCTGCACATTATGCCGGGTGACAGTGGTATTGATCTGAAACTCAAACCCGGTTTCTCTGAGCAGCCGGATTCCATCCATGGCTGCCTTAAAGGCTCCAGGGACCTTTCTAAATTGATCATGCTGACTCTCATTTGAGCCATCAATGGAGATACTGACTCTCATTATTCCTGAGGCCTTCATTGATTCAATAATCTGGGGGGTAAAGAGCGTGCCGTTCGTGGCCATTACCATACGCAGGCCCAATTGTGTGCCTCGTTCAGCCAGATCGAAG
>JAUWMY010000019.1 GCA_030612945.1 Desulfobacteraceae bacterium | reverse complement strand
AAGGTCTCGCATAGCCTGTCCTCATTGAATCTCAGATTCTCAAAGTCGGATTCGCTGTTAATTTTTGAGAGATTGAGGTATAGATAATCCAGTATCGCCTTTTCCGGCTCAGCAATGAGATACTGGCCGGAGCTTGTCCTTACTTCCCGATATCCCCAGAATAGTTCGGCTTTTAAGTGACGATAGATAAAATGTCCAAATTTGTTATCAAAGGTTCGGTTAGTCTTTCCGGTTACACTGACATAGGAATAAACTATTTCTGGAATAAGTCCATAGGCTGAGAGGGCACTCTCCAGACTCAGATAGCTAGGCTGGTAAATCGCTGCGGCGATCTCTTCACCTTTGATTCTCTCGTAATCCCTTTTAAATATATAGATGCCATTTTTTATTTTCAGCAGATATCCCTTTTTCACCCAACGGGTTAGCTGGTAATCATAAATTTTTCCTCCAGCCAATACGATATCATTTTTTGAAAAAATGGGGGTCTTTATTAATAAAGCCAAGTCTTCGTATTTCATATTATTATTAATATTAATAATTTAATGAAATGTCAAGTATTTTGGTCTATTTGGCAGGGCTGTGTAATTTTTGCTGATAACAGGTTCAAATGATGATATGGTTCACTTCCCGCTTTTCCCTATCCCGCAGATACCAAAATCTAAAGTCTCCGAGGTAAATAACAGTTTATCCCCACTGATGTTGAGGCGTGTTTGGTTCTTGACTACTCATACCAGTTTTCCAAACGCAACTCTTCAAAATACCTCCTTTATGATTTGCACTAAGGAGTCTGGTGAACTATTACGATAGCTTTAAAGGTCAAGGCCCCACTTTTTAAAAGCGGCCACCCCACCCTGAATATTGTAGGTATCCTGTATCCCCTCCTGATCCAGCGTTACCTGTGCCTCGTAAGAACGGACACCTGTGTTACAGATCAACACAAGTTTCTTATCCCTTGGCACTTCTTTCAGCCGTTTCCAGAGTTCATCCTGGGGAATGCTTTTCCAATGATCCGGGTATTTTTTGACAAAGGGCTCGGCATTTCCCCAGCCCCTGCAGTCTAAGAAAAACGTATCGTCATCTCCTCGATTCTCCCACCAGTCAGCAAACTGACCCGCATCTATCACCCTGTTTTTTCCAGCCAGGATATTTTCAGCAGTGTTACCCAGGGCATTTGTAATATCCATTGCAGATGAAAATGGTGGGGAATAGGGAAGTTCAAGGTTACTAATATCAGCGGTTGTGGGTTGGTATTTGAGGATTGAAGCAACGGCACTGACTCGGGCCACCACGCCTTCACTTTTTGGTCCCAATCCCTGAATGCCGAGGACTCTTCCGGTGCCATTTTCCACTACCAATTCCATGTACAGGAGATCCTTTTCAGGGTAAAAGTGGGCACGGTCAAACTGGACCACAAAGGCGCTTACTGCATCAAAGCCTTCTTTTGCTGCGGTCTCAATACTCAATCCAGCGCTGGCCACAGAGGTTTCAAAGAGCTTTATTACAAAACTCCCGACAGCCCCTTCAAACTTGGCTTGCCCACCTGCCAGGTTGGTACCGATGACTCGCCCCTGTCTGTTTGCGAGGGAGCCCAGAGGCCAGTACCCTGGTTTCCCGGTGATCAGGTTATTCAACTCTATGCAGTCACCTCCTGCATAGATATTGGGGGCAGAGGTCTGCAATTCTTTATTCACCCTTATTGCTCCCGCGGATGATACTTCCAGGTCAGCCTCCCTGGCGAGGACGGAGTTGGGGACGACCCCCACCGCCATGATCACCAAATCTGCATTCAGGGTCTTTTTATCGGTAATTACCGTTTTTACACGGTTTTCGCCTTCAAATCTCTCGACCTTTTCTTTCAGGCAAAAGGAGATCTCATTTTCTTCCATATGATGTTGTACCATTCGAGCGAGGTTTGGGCTGATAATCCCCGGGAGAACCTGATCCATAATCTCCACGACAGCGGTTTCAATACCCCACAGATCGGCCAGGGCCTCCGCCATCTCAAGTCCGATTGCCCCTGCACCTATAATAACCGCCTTTTCTACTTTTCCTCCGGCAATCTCCTGCTTGATGGCTGTAGCTTCATTGAGGCCTGAGACTGTGAAGATACCATGAAGATCATCCCCAGGGACAGACAGACGCCTGGGCTTGCTTCCAGTGGCTATGACAAGTTTATCATAGGGAAGTATTTTTTTGTTCCCATTTAGTACATTTTGCACCGACACTGTTTTTTTCTTCCTGTCAATAGATACTGCCCGGGTATTTGTCATAACATCAATGTCTTTAGCATGTTTAAAAAAGTCCTCATCACGAAGCATATTGAAACTGGTAGACTGGAGCTGGTCCGGGTCACTGACATCGCCCGAAATGAGATAAGGAATTCCACACCCTCCGTAAGCTATCAGGTTAGTCTGGTCGAGCATGGTCACATGGGAATCAGGCTCAAGTCTTTTTAAACGGCAGGCAGCCTTTGGTCCAAGAGCAACGGCGCCAATAATGACGATATTCTGAGGCATGATGATACTCCTTTTCTTTTCCTTTTTGTATTCGCACTATTTATATGTTACATATGGAGTAGTTTTCAACGTTTTTGTCTTTTATGTAGCAGTTTTCCATGCTACCTTATTATAGTCAGCTCTTACAATTGATTTCATGAAACATCCTTTCTAAGGAGGTACGAAACAGTTCAGATGCCACTCAACCTCAAGAGATTAAAATCATTCTCAGGTAGAAAAGGCCCATTGCTCCTCATCATTATGGATGGGGTTGGTTTGGGAAAAATGGACGAAACCAATGCAGTATATCTGGCAAGGACACCCACCCTTGACCGCCTTTTTTCGTCCCAGCTTTATTGTCAGCTTCAGGCTCACGGCATGGCTGTGGGATTGCCCAGTGATAAGGATATGGGGAACAGCGAAGTAGGGCATAATGCCCTCGGGGCAGGCAGGGTATTTGACCAGGGGGCCCGTTTGGTTAATCGTGCAATTGAATCAGGCCGTATTTTTGAATCACCTGCCTGGGCCAGTATTTCCCGGCGAGGGACGGATGGCGGAACTTTGCACTTTATAGGTCTTCTTTCTGACGGAAATGTTCACTCCCATATTACACACCTCTATAAGATGATAGACAAATGTGCTCAGATGGGAATTAAGAGGGTGCGCGTTCATGCCTTGCTTGACGGACGGGACGTGGGCGAAAAATCAGCGCTGGATTATGTGGTACCCACCGAGGACAGGCTAAAGCGCATATCAGAGGAAAAAGGGCTGGACTATCGTATTGCTTCAGGTGGCGGCCGCATGAAGGTTACCATGGATCGTTACAATGCAGATTGGAGTATTGTAAAACGCGGGTGGGAGGCCCACGTACTTGGGAAGGCCCGGCCATTCAGCTCAGCAGAGGAAGCCGTTAGGACCTTTTATAGTGAGGACCCTCGGATTACTGACCAGTATATGGATGCCTTCGTTATTGTGGATTCTAAAGGATCTCCTGTTGGTCCTATTGTGGATGGCGATTCGGTCGTATATTTCAACTTCAGGGGAGACCGGGCCATTGAGATCTCGCGGGCGTTTACAGAAAGGGATTTCAAGGAATTTGACCGCGAATCCCTACCTGACATCAGCTATGCGGGTATTATGGAGTACGACGGAGATACCCATATGCCACCACAATTTCTTGTCCAACCTCCGGCCATTGACCGGACCATTAGTGAATATCTTTGCGCTGAAAAAATAAAGAGCTTTGCAATTTCCGAAACACAGAAGTTTGGCCATGTGACTTATTTTTGGAATGGCAATAGCTCCGGATATATTGATGAAGCCCTTGAGCTGTATGTTGAGATTCCTTCTGACAGGATTGAGTTTGACAAGGCCCCCCAAATGAAGGCTTTTGAAATAAAAGACAAGACCATTGAAATATTAAAAAGTGACAAATATTCCTTTGGGCGTCTTAATTTCGCAAATGGTGATATGGTTGGCCACACTGGCATCATGGACGCCGCGATTGTTGCAGTGGAAACAGTAGATCAATGTGTAGGTGAATTGCTCCGGGTAGTGGATGAACTCGAAGGTATTGCTGTTGTGACCGCGGATCATGGTAATTCAGATGAGATGTTCACTGTTGATAAAAATGGAGAGAGGCAGGTTAAGACTGCTCACTCACTAAATCCTGTCCCTTTTGCCATTTTTGATCCTGGCTACAATGGCGAATATGAAATGGCACATCTTGAAAGACCGGGCCTTGCTAACGTTGCCGCTACACTTTTGAATTTGCTCGGATACGAAAAGGTGGAAGATTACGATCCTTCCTTAATTACAATGAAAAAGGGTTAGAGTATGTGCTAACCCCTTGATATTACAATGGTGGGCGATGCGCGACTCGAACGCGCGGCCTTTGGTTCCGGAGACCAACGCTCTATCCAACTGAGCTAATCGCCCTATTTGTTTTGTAAGCGTTCACAGGTTCAGGGTTCAACGTTCAGGGTTAGGGACAGGGACAAAATTGAAGACCCGAAGTTCTCGTAAAAAATGCTGGTTTTGCCACATAATTGCCAAATACCATGTTCCAGATTTGTGGGGATGTGGAAGTGGTCGGTTTTTCCGGACAAAACGTTTACAAAATGACGTATGGTGATGAGAATGCAACCTTTGAACCTCTGAACCCGTGAACGGTTACTTGTTTTTTTACCAGTTTTTTTGTATGAAGTCAAGAAGCCTGACAGCAATACTGAATTTGTTAAAATTAGATAAAAATTATGTTATATTATTTTCTTTAATAACAATGTGAAAAATATTGACAGAAAAAAATGATTGTGGTAGATATAAATAGATATTATTTTACAGAAATCATTCATTAATAGTCCTATGGAGTTACGCCATGAAAAAAAATAAGGATGTATTTGAAAACGAAAAAAAAGGCGAGGAAGATCTCCTTGATTTTGAGTTTGACGATCTGTCAAAGGAGGATGTTGAAGCTGCAAGTGGCGGTTCCACAGAGGATGAGGAAATCATAGAACTTGATGATATTGTTGAAACGGGTGAACTGGTTGAGGATCCTGGGTCTGAAGAGATCACGAGAGTGCTGGATGAAGAGGAAATTGCCAACGAGAGCGAAGTTACTGAGGTCATGTCGAAATCAGAGGCAAGTGAATTAGCTAAAGCAAAAGAAGAGGAAATGTCGGACGATTTTGAGGCGGATCTGGATGCCGAGTTCGAAAAGTTAGAAACATCTGAATTTGATATTGTCGAACCAGAAGAAAAAGCCCAAAGTTTTGAACCTGAAGAGACTATAAGGTTGCCGGAGGGAGACGAATCCCTTTTAAAAGCGTTACGTGCTGAATCTCAATCGGATTTGGGTTCAGATGAGTTAGCTCAAGCCCTGGAAGAGGAAGTATCGGAGGACTTTGAGGTGGATCTCGATGAAGAGATCGAAGAATTGGGGACATCCGAGCTGGGCGCTGTCGAACCAGTAGGACTGGCCGAGGATTCTGAATCTGCAGAGATCGCAAAATTGCTGGATGGCGAAGATGCGGTTGAGGAAAATGTAAGTACTGATGAGGGCACGGAATTGACTTCGACTGAATCAGGCGAACCACCGGATGGGGACTCTTCTCAGGTTGTAGAAATGCAGCTCGGTGCTGCACTTGAAAGTCTGGAGGAATCTGAAAAGGGCGAATCCGACCTTGAACTTATGGAGAGTGACCTTGATAGCGTACCCGATGCTGATACGATAGTCGAGACAGAATTGGACATAGAAAGCTTGGCCGCATCTGAAGTCTTTGAGTTAGAGCCTGAGGAAACGGAGGTGGTTATTTCACCTGAGTTTTCAGAGGAGGATTTGAGCGAGGTGCCGGAAATGCAGGAGGAACAGCTTGGGAGCGGAATGGCAGCGGCAGCTATTGTTTCTGCCCCGGAAGGGCGGGTCGAGATATCTGAGGAGAAGATAGAGTCTATCATAACAAGCGTGGTGCAGGATGTCGTAGAGAAGGTCGCAAGAGAGACATTTACGACCGTTGCCGAGAAGTTAATCGCAGAAGCCATTGATACCCTAAAGGAGAGCCTTGAATCCTCTCCAGATTAGAGAGTGGGCCCGATAGCACTGTTAGGAATTTCGGAAAAGCAGAATTGAATTAGGGGGTTGTCAACAATGCAACCCCCTTTTTACTTTTAGTCGCTGTTAGCAAGGTTTAAAGGTTATAATTAGAATTGCTGGCAGGATAGTTTGATGGATTTATGTAAGCGTTCACAGGTTCAGCGCCGCCTCTGACCGCCGAAGCGGCCAGTTTGATCGAAAAAGAGACTCCAGCGTTGCGGAGTCACATACGAGGGTTTCCCGCTGAAAGCGGGATTTAGCCTCACCGCTTCGCAAGCGGCATCTTCGAGCGGCGGGGTCGCATTTTTCATATTGCTTGACATAGTTGATGAACCTATGAACGGCAGCAGTTAAGAGCAATGTGCCACCCCTCGATATCTCAAAACCGTGCAGTTTTCATCAGTTAACCTTGAACCGTGAACCATGGAACTTTGAACCTCAGTAGTTACATTTGTTTTAAGGAGTGGATATAGATGGGAATAGAGAACATAGCCAAAGGTTATGAACCTAAAGATGTTGAACGGAAATGGTATAAATACTGGGAGGATAATAGACTGTTCAGGGCAGATTCTCTCTCTGACAAAGAGCCATTCTGTATAGTTATTCCACCGCCCAACGTGACCGGGACTTTACACATGGGTCATGCCTTGAATAACACTCTCCAGGATATCCTTTGCCGGTTTAAGAAAATGAAAGGCTACAATGTCCTGTGGCAACCGGGGACTGACCATGCAGGGATTGCCACCCAGAATGTATTAGAAAAAGACCTTGCCTCCAAGGGGACTGATCGCCATACTGTGGGACGGGAAAATTTTATTGACCTGGTCTGGGAGTGGCGGAGGAAGTATGGCGGGTTGATAATAAACCAGTTGAAAAGGCTGGGGTGTTCGTGCGATTGGAGCAGGGAACGTTTTACCATGGATGAGGGGCTGTCCAGGGCGGTCAGGGAGGTTTTTGTTCATCTTTATGAAGAAGGGCTTGTTTACAGGGGAGATTACATTATTAACTGGTGCCCTCGATGCCATACGGCTTTGGCCGACATTGAAGTAGAGCACAGGGAAACTGACAGCTTTCTATATCATATTCGCTATACCTTTGAAAAGCAAAAGGGCCATTTGGTGGTTGCCACGACGCGTCCTGAAACCCTATTAGGTGATACTGCCGTGGCAGTGAACCCGGAAGACGAGCGTTACAAGAATTTATCCGGATTACGTGTGCTGTTGCCAATACTGAATAAGCCGATTCCCGTCATTTTTGACAAATATGTGGATAAGGAATTCGGCACAGGTGCCTTAAAAATCACGCCTGCCCATGACCCCAATGACTTTGAGATCGGTAATATCCACCAACTGGAAAGAATAAAGGTCATTGATGAAAACGGAATGATGAACGACCTTGCAGGGCCCTACCAGGGCATGGACAGGTTTAAATGCCGCGAAAAGATCCTTGAAGACCTCAAGCATGAGGGGTTGCTGGAAAAGGTAGAGCCTTACCAAAATGCAATCGGGCACTGTTACCGGTGCAAGACTATGATCGAACCACTTCTTTCAAAACAGTGGTTTGTGAAGGTGGGGCCACTTGCTAAAGATGCCAGCAGGGCGGTCAGAGATGGAAAAACAAGGATATACCCCGCCAACTGGGAAACGGTCTATTTTGAGTGGATGAATAATATCAAGGACTGGTGCGTGTCTAGACAGATCTGGTGGGGCCACCGTATCCCGGCCTGGTATTGTGAAGAATGTGGGGAAGTGCATGTGGCCAGGGAGATGCCGCTAAACTGCCAGGCATGTAAGGGCAAAAACCTTGTGCAGGAAACAGATGTCCTTGATACATGGTTCAGTTCGGCACTATGGCCTTTTTCTACACTCGGTTGGCCTGACCAAACCGATGAACTCAATACTTTTTATCCGACCTCGGTCCTTGTCACCGGCTTTGATATCCTCTTTTTTTGGGTAGCCAGGATGATGATGATGGGGCTCCATTTCATGGGAGATATCCCATTTAAAGACGTGTATATACATGCCCTTGTGAGAGATGCAGAAGGTAAAAAGATGAGCAAATCCAAGGGCAACGTTATTGATCCTCTCGAGATAATGGATGAGTTCGGAACAGATGCCTTTCGTTTTACCCTGGCAGCCCTCGCTGCACAGGGGAGAGATATCAAGCTCTCTGAAGAAAGGATCCTTGGGTACCGGCATTTTGTAAATAAGATATGGAATGCTACACGGCTCGTCTTGATGAATCTGGATACTGAAGGAAACGTGGCGGAGAAAGATAGAGTCCATTCCCTCCCTGACCGCTGGATTTTGACAAGGCTCGGCCAGGTCGCAGAAGAGATCACGCAGGCTATCGAAGACTTTCATTTTAATGACGCCGCAAACCTCTGCTATCATTTCATCTGGCACGAGTTCTGTGACTGGTATCTTGAGATGGCCAAACAGGGGCTTTATGGAAAAGACAGGGACATAAAGGAATCCACGAGGGCCGTCGCTCAAGAGGTGCTCATGGGAGCAGTAAAACTTTTGCACCCATTTATGCCTTTTGTGACAGAAGAAATTTGGGAAAAGCTACCTGGGACAGAAGGGAGTATTATGATTGCCAGGTTCCCTGAGGCCTCTGATTATATCAAGGACGAAAATGCCCTGAAAGAGATGAACCTACTGATGGGCGTTATTACCGGAATCCGCAATATCCGCGGCGAGATGGATATATCTCCTTCCAAGAAAGTCAATATTCTTATTGATGCGGCTGAAAAAGAAGAAGCGAATTTTTTAAGTAGCAATTTGGGGCATATCAAGACCCTTGCCAAGGTGGAAGATGCTACCATTGCTTCCGGGATTCCAAAACCGGAGGCATCTGCAACTGCTGTTTTTGGCCGAAACCAGATTCACGTGCTACTCAAAGGCATCCTGGACTTTCGGGAAGAAAGGAAAAGGCTGGGAAAACAGATAGAAAAGATTGAAAAAGAAATTAAGGTTTCAAACAGGAAGCTTTCCAATAAAGGTTTCTTAGAAAAGGCCCCGGCTGAAATCGTTGAGGAAGTAAAAGAGAAGGTGGAAACCATGACCCTCAAGCTGGAGAAGCTGAATCAGAATCTTCGGTTTTTTGAAAAGTTACAAAATCACTAATTGAAGGAGTAGAAGCCCTGTGAAATGGGACATTTTTTCCAATAGAAAAAAGGAAAGAAGACACCATAGAAAAGATGAAATCGATGAAATGATTGATATCATCGAAAAATTCGCGCCACGGAAATACCGGTCTGAAAGGGACGCCTTTTATTACAACTACAAGATAATGCCGCCATATCTCAAACCCCTTTTTTCTCTGCTTCAAGTAATTTCCCAGAGGGAACGCCTTAACGAGGATCAGGTTGTTTTTGTCCGGGAGTTGTTTTTAAAACTAAAGGGGTTTTATGACCCAAAGGAGAAATTATCTCTTGTGGAGGCAATAGAAGATGGAAACCTGATAAGGAAATTTCGAGAACTGTTTTTGTTTTTTTATGACAAGAAGGATTTTTCAGCGCAGGAGATAAAGGGATGGTTGATTTAGCTCATTTTAGGCACTTCTTTGCGCTTAAAAATAAGACTTAAGGCCACCAGAAATGTGCCAACTGTAATGGCTGAATCAGCCAGATTAAATACAGGCCAGTGATACTGACCCAGGTAGAAGTCAAGAAAATCGATCACTTCGCGAAATCTGAGCCGGTCAATAAGGTTGCCCACGGCCCCGCCCAGAATTAAAGAAAGCCCTAAAGTTAGTCGGCTGTCGCCATCTTTAAGCTTTAAAAACCAGAGCAGTAATAACACAACCGCCCCCAGGCTGGCGGCTACAAGGAAATAGAAGGTAAAATCAATGCCCGGCCGGTTCATAAGGCCGAAAGCCATGCCCCTGTTTCGCACATGGACCAGATCAAAAAAGCCCGTGAGCACTGGCACGCATTCGTGTATCCTCAAACTGCGCAAAACGGCCCATTTTGACAACTGATCCAGGACAATCACGGCCACCGCTGGCCAGGCCATCAGATGATAACGTTTCTTCAATCCCTTACCCCATTTCGGCCAAGGCCTGAATACATCTTTTGCAGATGGTGGGACGGCTGGTGTCATTTCCCACAGTGGGATCATGAACCCAGCAGCGCTCGCACTTAGGATCAGTTGAAGGTGATACCTTTACTCTGAGACCCGGTAATGTTTCGCTTTCAAGGCTTTTCTCAAGCTGATCCATGTCCTTTATATCCACCGAGGAAACAATAAAGATAGTTCTGAGCTGCTCCCGATAGGGCGCTATTTTTTCCATGAGATCAGGCGACAGGCCGACCGTTATGGATGCATCCAGGGGGTGCCCGATTTTCTTTTCCTTTCTCGCAAGTTCCAGTGCCTTTGTGACCTCTTTCCGAAGCGCTATTATGTCTTCCCAGCGGCCTGCAAGTTCCGGGTCCTTATATGTGGTGTTAACAGGGACAAAGAGCTCAGTATGTATACTGGGGGAGCGTTCCTTTCCTTTCATGTGCTGCCAGATTTCATCAGAGGTAAAGGAAAGAACAGGGGCCATCAGCCTTACCAGTGACTCCAGGATTTCATTCATGGCGGTCTGTGCTGACCTCCTCGCGAGCGATTGACCGGGTGATGTGTAAAGGCGATCTTTTATAATATCAAGATAAAAGGCCGAGAGATCTAAGACACAGAAGTTGTGAAGGCTGTGATAAACAAGGTGAAATTCGAAATCCTCGTATGCCTTGAGGACTCGTTCATTCAATTCCTGAAGCCGGTTAAGCACCCAGCGGTCAAGCTCCTCCATCTGTTGATATTTAATCGAATCAGTTTCAGGATCAAAATCATTCAAATTGCCCAAGAGGTAGCGGCATGTGTTCCGAATGCGGCGATAGGCCTCTGTCAGGCGCTTTAAGATCTCTTTGGAGAGCCGGATATTGTCCCGGTAGTCTTCTCCCGCCACCCACAGCCTGAGGATTTCCGCGCCATGTTCTTTAATGATTTTTTCCGGGGGGATAACATTCCCCGCTGATTTATGCATTGCCCTGCCCGACCCGTCAACAACAAAGCCGTGCGTTAAGACGCTTTTGTACGGTGCTTCACCGCGTGTACCAGAGGAACATAGAAGGGAACTGTGAAACCATCCGCGGTGTTGGTCACTACCCTCAAGGTAAAGATCTGAAGGGCTGTCAAGGTAATCTCTTTTCTCCATTACAGCCGCGTAACTCACACCGGAATCAAACCATACATCAAGGATATCCGTCTCTTTTCTGAATCTATCCGCTCCGCATTCAGGACAACGAGTGCCCGAAGGTAGTAGATTTTCTTCTGATTCACTAAACCAGACATCTGCGCCGGATTTTTCAACCATACTGGCCACGTGATCAATAATTTCCTGGGATATGACCAGGTGATTACATTCCTTGCAAAAAAACATAATGATAGGGACACCCCATGATCTCTGGCGGGAAATGCACCAGTCAGGACGGTTGGCAATCATGTTAGAGATGCGCTCCTGGCCCCATGAGGGTATCCAGGTGACTTTGTTAATAGCATCAAGAGCCTTTTGCCTGAGGCCGTTTTTTTCCATGGAGATGAACCACTGTTCAGTGGAGCGGAAGATAACGGGTTTCTTACAGCGCCAGCAGTGCGGGTATTCGTGAGTTATATTCTCTTCCTTGAGAAGCGCACCCAACTCCTTGAGCTTATCGTTGATAGGCCGATTCGCTTCAAATACTTCAATGCCAGCGAAATATTTCACATCCGGTGTAAATCGACCAGAGTCGTCCACGGGCGAATAGACATCCAGGCCATATTCCAGACCGGTTTCATAGTCCTCCCGGCCATGGCCGGGGGCCGTATGGACGCAGCCCGTGCCGGCCTCAAGCGTCACATATGGCGCTATAACTATCACTGACGGCCTGTCATACAAGGGATGTCTTGCCTCAAGATTTTCAAGGTCAGCAGCCTTAAACTCCTGGATGATCTCGTATGATTCGATACCAAAGGTATCCATGCACACATCCAAAAGCCCCTTGGCCAGAATCATAACCTGGTTATTTCCGGTCTCTACTGCCACATATTCAAAGTCAGGATGCAGGGCAATGGCCAAATTGGCAGGCAGGGTCCATGGAGTCGTGGTCCAGATCACGATGGAAACCTCTTTTCCGGCCAATACCGGATACAATTTGCTCAGATCAGAGATCATGGGGAACTTTACAAAGATAGAAGGTGATGTATGTTCTTCGTATTCAACCTCTGCCTCTGCAAGCGCTGTTTTGCACGAAATGCACCAATAGATGGGCTTTTTGCTCCTCACAAGACTACCACTCAAGGCAAATTTACCAAACTCCCTGACGATCGTTGCCTCGTAAGGAAAATTCATTGTGAGATAAGGGTTTTCCCACTCCCCAAAGACACCCAGCCGCTTGAATTCATTACGCTGTATATCGATGTATTTTTTGGCGTACTCACGGCAATATCGCCGTATTTCCACCTGGGACATCTCCCGCTTCCTGTTGCCCAGTTCCGTGTCCACCATATGTTCAATGGGAAGACCGTGGCAATCCCATCCCGGCACATAGGGTGTGTCAAAGCCTGCCATTTGTTTTGATTTAATTATGATGTCTTTTAATATTTTGTTAAAGGCTGTTCCCATGTGGATATGCCCATTGGCATACGGAGGGCCGTCATGAAACATATAGCGTTTACGGCTTTTTGAGGATTGACGGATGAGTTGATATAGATTCAGCTTTTCCCAGCTCTCAAGGATTTCCGGTTCCTTTTTGACCAGATTGGCCTTCATAGGGAATGTTGTTTTGGGAAGGTTGAGAGTTTGTTTGTAATCCATGAAATGTGCCTCCAGACAAATTGTAATCTTCTAAAATAGTAGAATAAACTATGTAAGTCAAACTCATAATTTAATCTTTTCCATCTTTGTCCCCTGGCAGGTCAGGCGTAACTCAAGGTGTCATTCATATGGGGAAAATGCATGGCATAAACAAATTCATTCTGGAAGTCCGGGCTCGTGGTCAATTCCAAATACTCCACCTCTCTGGCCACGAGGTTTGCCTCTTTACGTTTGTCAATGTTGAGAAGGGCCATTCGGGCACCATCTCCTGCCGCGTTACCCACGGCCTGGATGTTTTTCAGGGCACAGTCGGGGAACATGCCTATAGTCGCGGCTGATCGCTTGTCAATAAAACTGCCAAAGGCACCTGCCAGAATGACTTTATCCAACTTTGTTATTTTCAACCGTTGCATCATAAGCTTGGCTGCGGCGTATATGGCGCCCTTGGCCAGTTGAACTGCTCTTACATCACCCTGGCATATTATAATATCCTGATGAGAGGATGTCTCATGTGCCCAGGCGATAACAAAAGCAGGTCCATCATCTGTGAGGCGCAAACGGGGAGTATCCAAACCACTAACAAGCCTGCCGCTTTTTTCCAAAACCCCTGCTGAAAACATCTCAGACACAGCATCAATGATCCCGGAGCCGCAAATACCTTTGGCTTCGATCCCTTTCTGCTCTGTATTCCAGCCTGTTTTACCGATAACCTTAAATCTCACCTCTCTGGTAACAGGATCTATTCTTACTACCTCGATTGCGCCAGGAGCAGCTCGCATTCCATGTTTGATTGTAGCCCCTTCAAAGGCAGGTCCTGTGGCACATGAGGAACAAATAAGCCTTTCACGATTACCCAGAACAAGCTCACCATTCGTGCCGACATCAATAATGAGCACAGTCTCTTCAAGATTTTGAGGTTCTTCCGCGATCAGCACGCCCACGGTGTCGGCCCCCACAAAACCAGCTATGATTGGAAGCAAGTGGACATAGGCCCCGGCCGAAATTTTGAGTCCCAGATCACGGGCTTTAACGTCGAGCGAATAATGAAGAGCCGGCACAAAAGGAGACCTGCCGAGCTGTTCCGGATTGATACCGAGAAGGAGATGATGCATGCAGGTATTTCCAACACAAGCCATGTCGACAATCTCCTGTTCGCTGATGCCTGCCCAAAGTGTAATATCCCGGATCATCTGGTTTAGCCCACGAAGAATTGTTTCGTTCAATGTCTTCATCCCATCGGCATGAACCATTGCGTGTGTG
>JAUWMY010000068.1 GCA_030612945.1 Desulfobacteraceae bacterium | reverse complement strand
TGGGGACAACAGGAAAACCTTTTTCAGTTGCTAACTGAAGAATCTTGGAGACTTGCTGGCTGTTTCCAGGAAAGACCACCGCATCTGGCATGAACTCCAGCTTGGTAGCATCGGTGGCGTAATCGGCCAGGGTTTTTTCAGCCGTAATCAGGTGTTCGAGGCCAACAATATCCGATATTTCACTGAGAACGGCTTTGGATATCATGAGCAGATCAGTATCCGGCTTCTCAAGGCGTGCTCAAGAGTCATACGGTCCATATATTTTAAGTCCCCTCCCATGGGAACACCGAGGGCAATTCGGGTTATTTTCAAGTCTTTGTTTTTTTGGGACAAAAGGTTTGCCAAAAATGAGGCGGTCGTTTCACCTTCCGTGGTAGGATTAGTGGCCAGGATTACTTCCCGGACCCCTTCACGGTCAATCCGACTGAGAAGGGCCCCAACCTTCAAATCTTCCGGACCAATACCATCCAAAGGGGAAAGTACACCATGTAGGACATGGTATCTGCCTTTAAAAGTCCCGGATTCTTCCAGGGCCAGTTGATCCCCAGGGCCTTCCACAACGCATATGGTACCATCTGCTCGACTTTCGTCCCGGCAGATAGAGCAGCACTCATCATCGGTCAGGTTAAAGCATATGGAACAGAACCTGATCTTTTCTTTCACCTCTATCAGGCTTTTGGCCATACCTTCAGCCAGCTCCTTGTTGCTCCTCAATACAAACAGCGCCATTCGTGTGGCAGATTTTTGCCCAATTCCGGGAAGCCTGGTGAATTGCTCAATTAAATTTTCGAGAGATGTAGGGTAGATTCCCATGAATTTTAGTTCCCGCAATCGAAATAAATAAAATATGTCACTTCAGATACATACGCCTATGTCTTTGGGCGATTGACTATATTAGGGATCAGGAACTCCCTAATAATAGTCAATAGTCAATCGAAAATAGTCAATTCATAGATAAGCCCCTAACTTGAACCTTCAGACCTATATGGCAGTGCCGTGGGGCTTTCACATAAGGCCAGGCATGCCTGGGATATTCATTCCTTTTGTCAATTTCCCCATTTCTTCGTTCACCATGTCTTTGGCCTTGGTCAATGCATCATTAACTGCCGCCATAATGAGGTCTTGAAGCATTTCCGCATCATCCGGGTCTATGACTTCCCGCTCTATTTTTATGGAAAGGACCTCCTGCCTGCCATTTGCGACAACTATGACCATGCCTCCCCCGGAAGAAGCCTCCACGGTTCTATCACCCAGGTCTTCCTGGAGTTTAGCCATCTTGGTCTGAATTTGCTGAGCCTGTTTCATGAGTTGGCCCATATTGGGCATACCTTTCATTCTGTTACCTCCTGTTTTTTCTTAAGTGCGTCCGGATTACCATGTGCTGCCCTTTTGGCAGGAGACCCTCCAATGATCTCCCCCTGGAACATATGCAGGATGTCCTGAACAGGCGAAGGAAGGTCCGAACGGATTTTGGCTTCTGGCCTGGGTTGTTCTGTACTGGCCGACGATTTTGTTTTGGAAAGGACTTGGCTATTGCCAACTATCCTGACCTTGATATTACGTTTAAAGAAATCCCGGCAATAATTGGATAGCTCATTATATTTATCAGTATCCTCAAAATAGTTTAAAGAAAAGGACTGGCCGCCTTTGACAATTTCCAGGGTTCTATCGTTCAGTTTCTGGAAATGCCAATCCTTGAGGATGTTGAACATGACCTTGCTCTTTGATGAGAGGTACGTCAAGAAATCGTCCCATGTTAGGGCATTCTCATTCACATCCTTCGAGTGCAAATGATCTTCTTGCTGACTGTCCGAAACCCACTGGGCACTGGTATCTGACAGGCGGTTTATCTCCGGCGATTCACCGCTGGCCAGGGTCCCCAGCAGCCTTTTTTCAAGAGATTCGATTTTATCTAAAAGATCTCCAAAAGAAAGGACATCCCCCAGATGGCACAACTTGATCATGGTGGCTTCCAGGATCAAACGGGGGTGGGACGTAAACCTCAAATCTTCTTCACGGTTAATGAGAAGATTCATCAGGGCCTGAATCTTTTCCGATCCGGCCCTTTCAGCCAGCCGCGAGACTTCCTCCTGCTCGCTTTCGCTCAGATCAAGCATGCTATTTTGAGGTACGATAAGGCTGATCAGGAGATTCCTGAATTGGCCCATAAGGGCCCTATAAAACTCCTTGATATCATAACCGTAGTTGTAAATTTGGTCAACGATCTCAAGACACTCTTTAGGGGAGCCTTCAATAATCGCGCGAGTCGCCCCCATCATAATATCCCTGTCAATAATTCCCAGGATCTCTATGACATGCCTGTCCTCCACTTTTTGGCCGGTAAACGAAACCACCTGGTCAAGCAGACCCTCAGCGTCTCGCATACTCCCTTCTGCCTCTGTTGCAATAACCGCCAACCCTGATTTACTGATCTCGATACCTTCCTTCGCTCCTATTTTCTCCAGTTGGCTGATTAACGGGGCCACAGGTATCCTTTTAAAATCGAATCTTTGACATCGAGAGAGGATAGTCATTGGAACCTTATGGTATTCGGTGGTCGCAAAGATAAACTTCACATGGGCTGGAGGCTCTTCAAGCGTCTTGAGGAGGGCATTAAAGGCCGGGAGAGTCAGCATGTGCACTTCATCAATGATATATATACGATACTTGCTCGACGAAGGCATATATCTGGTATTTTCCCTCAGATCTCTGATCTCGTCAATACCCCGGTTGGATGCCCCATCGATTTCCTGGACGTCAACGGACGACCCATCTATGATTTCCACGCACGACTGGCATTTATTACATGGTGTCCCGGGCTCGCCCTGTTCGCAATTGATGGCTTTAGCAAGGATTCGAGCAACAGAGGTTTTGCCGACACCTCTGGCTCCGCTGAAGAGATAGGCATGTGCAAGCCTGTCGGTCTTTATGGCATTGGTCAGTGTCTGTGTAACGTGCTCCTGTCCAATGACATCTTGAAATACCTGTGGACGCCATTTTCTGGCTAAGACTTCATATGGCATGACATAATGTCCAAAAAAAATCTACAATACGTGTATAATTGGCGGAGAGAGAGGGATTCGAACCCTCGGTCCCACTATTAGTAGTACACGCGATTTCCCGTCGCGCTCCTTCGGCCAGCTCGGACATCTCTCCGTAAATATGTTTAGACAGACTAAATTGTGAGGGAAGCGGGGTTAAATCTGTATTCTGGCGGAGAGGGTGGGATTCGAACCCACGTGCCCCGCTATTCACGGGACAAATCGATTTCGAGTCGACCCCGTTACGACCACTTCGGTACCTCTCCGGGCTATTTTGATGATATAGCAATTCAAATTTGGTTTTTCCAGGCATAATTTTTGCTCAGAAGCTCAACTGGTAGAAACTTATTATGGTACCACTATCTGAGATAGTGGTTTACGCCGACGTTCCCGAAAAAAATCCTGGATCAGAGACCGGCATTCCTCTTCCATGATTCCCGAAACGACTTCGATCCTGTGGTTGAGGCGTTTGTCCTCAGCAAGATTATACAGGGAAACTGCTGCACCGGCTTTCTGATCAACGGTGCCGAATACCAATCGGGCTATCCTTGCATTGATGGCCGCACCCATACACATAAGGCACGGTTCAAGTGTCACCACCAGGGTAGTGTTGTTCAGCCTGTAGTTCCGGAAAAATAAACCCGCTTTCCTGATTGCCAGGATTTCAGCGTGTGCCGTGGGATCTCCAAGGGCGATAGGCTGGTTGTAAGCCTTAGCCACAATTTGACCCTCCGGGCTTGCCAGAACAGCGCCTACTGGCACCTCCCCCATGGAAGAGCCCTTTTCTGCCTCGCTCAAAGCCTGTTTCATCAAATGAAAAAGATCTAAAGGCATTTGCTATATACTTTTGCACATTCCCTGTTCTCCGTCAACCGGTTATCTAGCAAATCGAATGCTTGACATAAAAGTGGTTATTATTTATATTTTTTCAAGAAAAATTATAGTCTTTGAGAAAAACATTTCTTTTTTTGTGGTTTTCAGTAATAATACGCTATGGTTATAAAGATAAAATGTAACTCAATAAGTTCGGGTGGAGTTTATCCGTAAGGATTTTATAAAAGGCCTAAACTCCGAAAGCCTATACAGCTATTGTAATTAGATCAAAGCATTAATCCGGTTGTGAGCGCCCGAACTTATTGAGAAGTTACGATAAAATTCTATCCCGCCGCGGCGAGAAGGATAAAAAGGTTTTTCTGGGGCATGAGTTTTTGCCTCATACATGGAATTATGGACTGAGTCGTTATGAAAAAAGTTATAAAACTATTAATTATTGATGATGATGATTTTGTCAGCGCTTCTCTATCTGACTATCTTATTAATAAAGGATTTGGCGTCCGGACTGCATCTAATGGAAAAGATGGGATAATGAGTTTTGAACGTGAGCAACCTTCTCTGGTTTTGCTGGATCAAAAACTGCCTGATATGGAAGGGGTTGACGTCTGTCAAAAAATCCTGGCAATAAACCCCAACGCCAAGATTATTTTCATAACCGCGTATGCGACAGTTCAATACGCGGTTGAGGCCATGCAAGCAGGGGCATCTCACTATCTTTCCAAACCTTTTGAACTGGACGAACTTTCAATTACTATTGATATGGCCTTGAAAAACGTCCAAATGGAAGGGAAACTTCGGGTTCAAGATTACGAAAGGGAAAAAGACAGGCGAGAGAAAAAGCTAATCGGTTCTTCCGAGGTAATAAACAGAATCAAAGAACAGATAGAATTAGCCGCCGGTTCTGAAGCCACCGTATTACTCACTGGAGAAACCGGAGTTGGAAAAAATGTTGTCGCCATTGCCATACACGACCTTCAGGCCAAACGTGAAACCTATCTTACAATTAACTGCTCTGCTATCCCCGAAAATCTCATGGAGGCCGAATATTTTGGCCACGAGAAGGGCGTTTTTACAGGGGCTGAAACCCGCAGGGAGGGAATTTTTGAGCTTTCAGACGGCGGAACACTTGTCCTCGATGAGATAGGGGACATTCCCATGCACCTTCAAAGCAAGCTACTCACCGCGCTGGAAGACAAAACCATTAGAAGGATAGGAAGCGGCCGGGTAATACCCGTTGATGTGAGGGTCATTGCCACGACTAATGAGAACCTGGAAGAAGCCATCCGGGAAAAAAGATTCAGACAAGATCTTTATTATCGCCTGGCCGTCTTGAACATACACATACCGCCTTTGAGAGACCACCCGGAAGACATCTCTGAAATATCTGATTACTTTGTGAAACGGTTTTGCAGGAGGCCTGTGAAAATTCCTGACAGTCATATACGAAAGATGATGAAATATCCATGGCCCGGTAATGTGAGAGAGCTTCGGAATGTAATCGAAAGGGCGGCTCTCCTGCTTCAGGGCGATGAAATAAGGCCAGCCGACCTATTGCTTCAGGACAGCCTGAGTTCGCCGTTGGAAAAGAGCAGCCAGAAAACCATGAATATTCGTGAAATCATACCTCTTGAGGAAGTCAAAAAACGACACATCCTCTCTGCCCTTAGGGCATGTTCCGGCAACAAAAGCCTCACCGCAAGAAGCCTGGGGGTTTCGCTTTCAACCTTGAAGCGAAAGCTGAGGGAAATGAACATCACATAACCCATTTTGACCCATCTAATTTGAGCTTAAACCTACCCAGCTTCGCACACCTATCAATCAATTACTTAGAACAATCAGTCAGTTAAGGCCATCAAAAACCTGCAAAGATACCGTGGCACCCGTTTTGCAATTCATGCACATTGAATGTTTATGTTATGGGTACCAGTTCGCCCCGCATTTTTTCCAGAACGTTCATTGAGGAGAATCCTTTAGGGTGGATAAAGCAAAAGGCGATATCCTGTTGATAGAGAATGTGGAAGAGTTCCTTTCGATCTTATGCCATGAACTGGGCAACCCCATTAATTCACTTAAGATCACACTTGATGTTTTACGAGAAAACTACGACCTGTTTGATGATGCCAAAAAAAAGGTCTACGTGGAAAGGGCATCGGAGCTTTTAGCGCGCCAGGAAAAAATAATTGAGGTCATGAAATCTTATTCGAAATTCAATGTTAAAGAGCCAAAAAAGATTGAGTTTCTTCCTTTTTGGGAAAACTTCTCGAGCATGGCAATCAATAAATTAAAGGCTGCAAATATCAGGCTGACCAATAATTTTGAGACAGGGCCAAGTCATATTAAGGCTGATAATCCCGCGCTTAATAAGATTTTAGTGACCATTCTTGATAATGCTATTGAGGCGCTGGAAAATGTAAATAAGCCTGAGATAGAAATGATGACCTCGCAAAAGAATGGTTTTATTATGATACTGATGAAAGACAATGGCCCTGGCATCAGAAAAAATGACATGTCCAGGATATTCATACCACTTTTCACTACCAAACCGGGAAAAATGGGGATGGGTTTGCCGATCGCCCGAAAACTATCCTTGGAGATGGAAGGGCGTATGGAGATAGAGAGCATTTTAGGTAATGGTACCGAAGCCAGACTATGGCTCAAAACTATGGGTAATCAGGAAACGTAAAACCAGAAATAACCATCAGCTGTCAGGAGGGAAATAATTGGAATATTCGCTTGGCCAAGAGGAACTTGACGTCATAGAGGAAGTATTGCAGGAGGATCTTCTCGATCTTGGAGTTAATTGTGTCTTTTTGATCGATATGGCCGGGAATGTCATTGCCAACCTTGATAATGGCCAAATGGAACACGACATATACTCCCTTGCGGCCCTGGCCGCTGGCAATTTCGGGGCAGTGACTGAGATGGCCAAGATCATAGGGGAGGATGAGTTTTCCTTGCTTTTCCATAAAGGAGAAAAAGAAAGCATACACTTCAGCAAGGTAATGGAGGATTTCTTATTGGTCACCATATTTGGAAAGGAGACATCCTTGGGTTTCCTGCGTTTAAAGGTAGCCGAGGCAGTCGCGAAGATCAGAAAGACTTTGGAACCATGATATGCATGATGGCCTTTTTATCATCCGCTTTCCCGATAAAGGGCACGGATCATCCGGAAAACATTGTCCTGCGAGGTATCTTATATTGGCATTTGTAAATCTGAAAAAAAAAGAGGTCCAGGTAAAGGTAGTTTATTATGGCCCCGGGAGGGGAGGAAAGACAACCAACCTGGAATATATATACAAGAGATTTAACAAACGTATAAAAACAGAAATGGTCACCATCAAAACCCATGGGGACAGGACACTGTTCTTTGATTTCCTTCCTTTTGATATAGGAAAGATAAAGGGCTACGATGTAAAAATACAGCTCTACACCGTTCCTGGGCAAGTCAAGTATGATTCCACCAGAAGGTTGGTCTTACGAGGGGTTGATGCGATTGTTTTTGTGGCGGACTCCATGAAAGTAAGAAGAGAAAAAAACATCCTTGCCCTTAAAAACCTTCAAAAGAATCTGCTTTCGTATAAAAAGAGCATTTTCAAAATTCCCCTTGTGCTGCAATACAATAAAAGAGATCTGGCAGATCAGGGCATCCCCGTCTTGCCATTTGAAATACTCGAAAAGGACCTTAACAGTCAGTTGAAGGCCCCTTCTTTCGAGGCAAGCGCTATGAGTGGAGAAAATGTTGTGCAAACCATGAAGCAGATCATATCCATGACCATGCGTTCCCTGCAAAGGGATTTGAAATAGGAGGTATAGTTAATTGGCCGAAAAAAACGATGGCACTGTAACGGTTGAGGTTGAAAAACGCCTGGAAGACCTTTTTAGAGAAGATGGAGAGTCATTTGACTTTCTGGAGGAAAACGACGATTCCGAAGACTCTTCTCCAGTAGAGTTAGAAGTATCTCCTGATTTCCTGGAAGATAATAGCGATCTCGAGCACTCTCCTCCCCGGGAGTTAGAAGAGACCTCCGGCTTTGAGGAGGATGGCAGCGGCCTTGATCAGTCCCCCCTAAAAGAGTTAAAAACCATAGTTCTCTCAATCGACTGGGAAATCAATGACGAAGATATGACCAGATTTGTCGAACAGGTGGAAACCCTTAAGCTTGTTTACGAAAATGATAGGGTTGTTCTGCTGTTCCTTCAGATCCTTGGTTCCCTGGGAAAATATGTCAAGGCCAATAAGGGCAATTCCCACCCAAATGCCATTAAAGTCCTCAATTCAGTGTACACGAGCCTGGAAAAGGTGCTCTTGCAAAAGGACGTGACTGCTGCGGAAAAGGAAAAAATACTTCTTGTCGAGGTACAAAGGTTCAAAGAGCTGGAGGAGCAAGTAGCTCTCAAAAGAGCTGCTGCGAATAGAAAAAAGGATACAAAAGCCGCTCAAGCGGCGGAAGCAAACAGCAAGGGAAAAGAAAAGGATATGGCTCCCATAAAGAAAAGCAGACCACCCGGGAGTGCCGAGGAAGGGGTATCGCGACCTGACATGAATCGTATGGCTCCCCACGAGGCATTTGCCTATGCCTTAGAGGAGATCAAACAAATGATCAAGGCAGAATTTAAGGCCTTGAGAGCAGAATTGAAGCTATGGAGAGAGGGGCAGTAAAGCCGGGTTAGTGGGTGGCAACACAACCCTTCGGAGGCGATGCAATGGATATTTCATCTGGTAACATTCTCGCTCTGGTTTTTAGACGTGTAGTCAGGGAAGACATTGGAGAGTTTTCTCTTGACAGCAACATGCTGCGTGTACTCATGGAGTTGGATGGCAAGCAAAATCTTAGTGAAATTGCAAAAAAAATAAATGTGGATATGAGTGAGATAAGAAAGGTCATGTCGAAGCTTTTGCAGCTAAAACTCGTCAAGCCCGTCAGGGTTACTGTTTCAATGCTGGACGAGGATTTTTTAGAATATCTTCAAGCTCAACTATCTCTGGCCCTTGGCCCCATCGCCGAAGTTATCATCGAAGATGCGCTAAATGATCTGGGACACCAACGCACCCAATTTCCAAGCAGCCGTGCAGCGGAACTGGTTGACTTTGTTGCTCGAGAAATCCAGAGGGAAGAAAAAATGGACCAGTTCAAACAGGACATGGTGAACAAGATTAAGGAAAAGGGATACTAGGAGGCTGTCTGAGAATGAGATATTTTTTCCAAGGTCAAGGAAGGTGAAAATTATAACCACAGGAATACATTGAAGTATTTCGAGGATTATAATTTGAGCCTAACGCAGAGATTGGGGAAAATAGCCATTCTCGGACAGCCTCCTAAAGGCGTTAACAATCGTACTTGTCTTCAATTTAAGTTAGGAGTTTAGCCATGATAGTTATTTGCGAAGAGTGCGGCAAAAAGTACCGGATAGATCCTGCCAAGATTCCGGAAAAAGGGGCAAGGTTCAAATGCAAATCCTGCAGTAATGTCATCACGGTGTCAAAACCGGAAGGAACCTCTCCTGAGCCACCTCCTCCCTCACCGGCCCAGATGCCTGCCCAGGACGGAGAGGAAAGACCAGTGGCTGCAGAACCTGCAGAGCAGAAAAGACCTGCCAGTATAAAAAAATCACAAAAGCCCAGGCGAAAACCAAAAGGGCTTGGACTGCGGACGAAGATGGCCATACTCTTCGTCGTCATTGCTATTGTTTTAATAACTGCCGCAGGTGTGCTCTATCTGTGGCAACTAAACATACTGGGCGCTGATATCACAAATGTGAGGTCTAAGGTGGTCACTCAGATAGCCGAAGATGTCATACAGGAAAACGCAAGGGCAGTTGCAAAACAGTGCAACCTCTACCTCGCGAATCATCCAAAGT
>JAUWMY010000093.1 GCA_030612945.1 Desulfobacteraceae bacterium | reverse complement strand
GCCTCGCTCCGCTTGGCTGGAGGGCGGGCCTCAGTCTCCCTTTATAAAAGGGGGATACTAAGTACCCCTCCCTTTTCAAGGGGGGCAGTGGGATTTTTATAGATACGGAGGAAGAGATGAATTGGTTTATAAGTACTCTGGGCAGTTCCATCGGGAAAAAGTTGATGATGGCTGTAACCGGCCTTGGATTTGTGGGTTTCCTGACAGTGCATCTTATCGGCAACCTCACTCTTTACGGCGGACAGGGTCTGTTTACCTCGTATGTGGGACACCTCCATGCATTGGGCCCGCTAATAACTGTCGCAGAACTGGGTCTTTTGTCCTTTGCCGTTATACATATAGTGATAGGGACACTTCTCTTTTATCAAAACCTGATGGCAAGACCTGTGAGGTATAAAGTCAAAAAGAACGCGGGAGGCCGCACCATAGGGTCGGCAACTCAGCCCTATACCGGTTTTATTATTCTGGCTTTTGTCATCCTTCACCTCCTTGATTTCCATTTTGCCGAACATACCAATGAAACTCTCTTTCGACTTGTGTTCACTACACTCGCAAGCCCTCTGTATATGATCATCTATGTTGTAGCAATGATTGTTGTTGCCGTCCATGTGAGTCACGGTTTTTGGAGTCTATTTCAAACTCTTGGCGCCAATCACCCTAAATACATGCCAATCATTCAGAATCTCGGCATTGCCGTTAGTATTGTGTTTGGGGTCGGATTTGGTTTTATTCCGATCTTTATTTTTTTGTAAAAGTTCAGCATTTTTTTTGACAGGATTAATCCCGCTCACAGCGGGAGATTATTTTAGTCTTGTAAATTAAAAAACTTATCCTGCTTTAAGAAAACGTACCGCTAAATGTTTAAAGTACTTGCGCAACAGTTTGTGGTTTTAGCCCTCTAACCCCGCCCTTTATCAGCCTGAGGTGGAAGATGGTTAAGGTGAGATCGCTGTTTAAATAGTAAGAATAGTAAGAATTTAGCCGATTATAGTCACGACTGTTCGGAGAAAAAAGATTATTGAAACACAGGATTCATCAAAGGATTTACAGGACAAAAAAATCTTGGTTATCCTGTCATCCTGTCTAAAGGTCCTTTTAATAGTGAAATTACTGCATTTCGTTTGTGACATAAGGAGGGTCTTATATGCAGCTTGATGCAAAAGTGCCGGGAGGCCCGCTTGCTGAAAAATGGGACAGACACCGCTTTGAGCTAAAACTTGTCAATCCAGCAAATAAGAGAAAATTTGAGATCATAGTAGTCGGCACGGGCCTTGCGGGTGCCTCAGCCTCGGCCACACTGGCGGAGTTGGGCTATAATGTCAAAACCTTCTGCATCCAGGACAGTCCGCGCCGTGCCCACAGTATTGCTGCACAGGGGGGCATTAACGCTGCCAAGAATTATCCGGGTGATGGGGACAGTATCTGGAGGCTCTTTTACGATACCATCAAGGGAGGCGATTTTCGTTCAAGGGAGGCAAATGTATATCGCCTGGCACAAATCAGTAATAACATCATTGATCAGTGTGTGGCCCAGGGAGTCCCCTTTGCGCGGGAATATGGGGGCCTGCTTGCTAACCGATCCTTTGGCGGCGCTCAGGTTGAACGGACTTTTTATGCAAGAGGCCAGACAGGTCAGCAGCTCCTTATCGGTGCCTACAGTGCGCTCATGCGCCAGGTGGCTGTTGGAAAAGTGAAGGTGTATCCACGGCGGGAGATGATGGATCTTGTCCTTGTAAATGGATCTGCTCGAGGAATTGTGGTCCGCAATCTCATCAGCGGTGAAATGGAAAGTCATGCGGCTCATGCGGTGATACTGGCAACGGGTGGTTATGGCAATGCCTATTTTCTTTCCACATATGCAATGAGCTCCAACGTCAGTGCCATATGGCGGGCGCATAAAAAAGGGGCATATCTTGCACACCCTTCTTTTGTTCAAATCCATCCTACGTGTATCCCTGTGCATGGAACCTATCAGTCCAAACTGACCCTCATGAGCGAGAGCCTGAGGAATGACGGCCGCGTGTGGGTGCCTGATCGGGCAGGAGACAAACGATCTCCTAATGATATTCCTGAATCAGAAAGGGACTACTATTTGGAGAGGAAGTACCCGAGTTTTGGAAACCTGGTCCCCCGCGATGTGGCCTCTCGCAGTGCAAAGGAGGTATGTGACCAGGGAAAAGGGATAGGGCTAACCGGGTTTGCTGTCTACCTTGATTTTAAAGATGCCATTGAGAGAGACGGGATAGATGTCATCAGGAAAAAATACGGCAATCTTTTTCAGATGTATTAAAGGATCACAGGCGAAGACCCCTATAGAGCTCCTATGATGATCTACCCTGCTATACACTATACCATGGGAGGTTTATGGGTCGATTACAACCTTATGAGCACCATCCCTGGCCTGTTTGTTCTTGGGGAGGCCAATTTTTCAGATCATGGCTCTAATCGGCTCGGCGCAAGCGCGTTAATGCAGGGGCTGGCAGATGGTTACTTCGTTATTCCGTACACAATTGGCGGGTATCTGGCAGGCACTGTTTTACCCGAAGTGAATGAGGCCCATCCTGCGTTCGAAGATTCCACAAAATTGGTGAATGAGGGTATTGATAAATTGCTCTCCATAAAGGGAGACCGTACTGTTGATGATTTTCACAAGGAACTGGGCCACATACTATGGGAGTATGGCGGCATGTCCAGGAATGAAATAGGTATGCTAAAGGCAAAGGAACTTATTCCTGAGCTTCGCGAGCAGTTTTGGGAGAACGTTATGGTAACAGGCTCACCTGGAGAATTTAATCAGACCCTGGAAAGGGCGGGTCGGGTGGCTGATTTCCTCGAATTTTCCGAATTGCTCGTGGAGGATGGCGTAAGCCGTGAGGAATCCTGTGGCTGCCATTTCAATGAGGCGTTTCAAACAGAGGAGCATGAGGCCCAGAGGGATGACGATTCTTGCTCCTATGTCGCTGCATGGGAATTCCGTGGAACCGGAAAGGCTCCGGCACTTCATAAGGAACCGCTTGTGTTTGAAAATGTGGAGCTTGCGCAGAGGAGTTATAAATGAGTGAGAATATCAATTTAACCTTAAAGGTCTGGCGCCAGAACGGTCCGGATGACAAAGGGCATTTGGGGACATATAAGGCCAAAGACATTTCAACGGATATGTCTTTCTTAGAGATGCTGGATGTGGTGAATGAGCAGCTCACAGTTGAAGGAAAAGACCCCATTGCTTTTGATCATGATTGCCGTGAGGGTATTTGTGGTATGTGTGGGACAGTGGTTAACGGTCTGGCTCACGGTCCGGAGCCTGCGACCACACTTTGCCAGCTCCATATGAGACATTTTAAAGACGGAGATACCATCGTAATTGAACCCTGGCGTGCACGCCCATTCAAAATCATCAGGGACCTGGTGGTGGACCGTAGTTCATTTGACGATATTATACAGGCGGGTGGTTATGTCTCTGTAAACACAGGGCAGGCCCCGGAGGCCAACAGCATCCCCATATCCCAGGAGAAGGCGGAGCTTGCCATGGATGCTGCCGCATGCATTGGATGCGGCGCCTGTGCTGCTGCCTGCCCCAATGCGTCTGCAATGCTTTTCGTAAGCGCTAAGATATCTCAACTTGCGCTGCTGCCCCAGGGGAGACCTGAAGCGGCACGCCGCGCCCTTGGTATGGCTAAGGCCATGGATGAATGTGGTTTTGGGAACTGCTCAAACGAAAGAGAATGTGAAGCCGTATGCCCGAAGGAGATAAAAATTACCAACATTGCCCGTTTCAACCGTGAATTTCTAAAGGCGAGTTTTGTTTCGCCCCAGGCCTAAGTCATTTAAAAAGATAACACGTTGAATGAATAGAGTTTATTTGCTTATTAAGTTTTCTGAAAACCCGAAGCTCGAAATACAAAATCCGAAACAAATACGAATGGCATAAATCCCAAATTCAAAATATGTCAATATCCTGCAAATATCGTATAAGTACAAGAAATGTTTTGGTCATTTGATATTCGAGTTTTGATATTGTTTCGCATTTCGATATTCGGATTTCGGATTTAGTCGTCTTGAAAATACACCTATTTGGCCAAGTTACATTCTACTTTGACGTTTTGCTGGGTTCGCCCATTTTCCCTTGACATGAAAATATAATTTGTTTATAGACCTGCTACATATAGTTGATTTCCACAAACTTATTGAGAACTTACACACAAACGAAACAAGGCGGAGTTGCGTAAAGGCCTTGACACCACAAGGGCAGTCGTGGAAACAAGTCTAAAAAATATCCTGTCAGATAAGAGATCCAGCATCATCAAAAAATGGCGTGATGTAATCGTTGATACCTATCCGAGTGAAACCCAGAGATTTTTTCGTAAAGAAAAGGACCTGTTTGCAAACCCTGTCGGCAATATTATTTCGAAAGACGTAGAGACCCTCTACGATGAATTAATCAAAGACGATGACGACGATAAGATAACATTATGCCTTGAAAATATAATTAAAGTCCGGTCGATTCAGGACTTTAAACCTTCCCAGGCCATTGGCTTTGTACTTCAACTGAAAAAACTTGTAAGGGAAATGTTGGAGTCTAAAGCCCCGATCAACGGACTTTCCGGTGAACTCCAGGCCTTTGAAAACAGGATAGACGACATAGCCCTGCTGGCATTCGATATTTACTCGCAATGCCGCCAGAAGATTTATGAAATTCGAGTCAATGAAGTTAAGAATCAGTTAGGTAGCTTGTTAAAGAGAGCAAATTTGACATTTGAGATACCGGAGCAAGAACCGGAACTCTGAGATTATAGAACCGATAGTTTTGAAGAGAGGTAGTCATTTATGAACTTCATCATCAGCATCCTGTTTTCCGGCTTTGCAGTTTCAACGCTCATTTTAATTCCCTGGGTGGGCGTTGGTGCCTTTGACTTGCGGGTCCTTTTCGGGGTGATTGTCCCATACGCAGCCATGGCCACATTTTTTATCGGGATTATTGTCAGGGTCATAGACTGGGGAAAATCGCCAGTCCCATTCAGAATCCCTACCACTGCGGGGCAGGAGTGGTCTTTCCCATGGATCAAGTCAAATCCTATTGATAATCCAAGGGGTACTGGTGGAGTTATTGTCAGGATGATTCTTGAAGTGCTCCTGTTCCGGTCATTATTCAGGAATACCAGACTCGAATACAGAAATGCCGATGGCGGCCTAAAGGTCGACTATGAATGGGAAAAGTGGCTCTGGTTGGCGGCCCTGGCCTTTCACTGGTCTTTCCTTGTTATTTTCTTAAGACACTTCAGATTTTTTATGGAGCCTATCCCCAGCTTTGTTCACTTGCTTGATAGCCTTGACGGGTTTTTACAAATGGGCGTTTTGCCCTTTAATGGTCTGGGTGTCCCTTGTGTATACATTTCTGATCTTCTTATGTTAGCGGCCGTGACCTATCTATTTTTTAGAAGGCTCTACATACCGCAGGTGCGTTATATCTCACTTCCTGCAGATTATTTTCCCTTGTTTTTGATCCTTGCTCTGGGCTTGACCGGGGTGCTCATGAGGTATTTCCTCAGGGTGGACATTACGGCGGTAAAGGAACTGGCCATAGGCCTTTTCAAATTCAGCCCGACTGTGCCTGAAGGGATTGGTGTGATTTTCTATATTCATCTCTTTATCTTGAGCGTTCTTATTGCCTATTTCCCATTCAGTAAATTGATGCATTTTGCTGGTGTATTCTTAAGCCCCACCAGAAACCTGTCCAATAACAACCGTTTTGTCAGGCATGTTAATCCCTGGGATTATCCCGTTCAAACGCATACTTACGATGAATATGAGGACGAATTCAGAGAGCGAATGATAGAAATTGGGCTCCCGGTAGAAAAACAGATTGAACCAAAAGAAGAACCAAAAGAAGAGGAAAAGGAGTAAGTATGGCGGACACACCAAAACCGGATGAATTAGCAAAGATAGATCATACACCTCCTGTATTCAGGGGTTGGATGGATACGCAGCCCGAGATTAGGCCGGGCATTGCCTGCTATGGTTCAAAGTCAAAAGACCTTAAATATGTTGACATGCCGAACCCGAGAGACTGGAGTCCCTTTGATGACGATTGGAAATTACCCGAAAATTGGGAGGAGACTATTCATGAAGGGTTCAAGGATCGGCTGGGCAGGTTTCGATCGTTCAAGCTCTTCATGGATATCTGTGTGAGATGCGGGGCCTGCGCTGATAAGTGCCATTTTTTTATCGGTTCTGGAGATCCCAAGAACATGCCAGTTATGAGGGCCGAGCTCTTGAGATCAATATACCGGAAGAAGTTTACTGTTGGAGGAAAGCTTCTCGGAAGACTTGCAGGCGCAAGGGAACTTACTGAAGATGCGCTAAAAGAGTTATGGTACTACCTCTACCAGTGTACCGAATGCCGCCGCTGTTCGCTTTTCTGCCCTTATGGGATCGATATGGCCGAAATTACTATCATGGGGCGGGAGCTTACTAACCTGGTGGGCCTCAATATTGACTGGATTGCCGCGCCCGTGGCCAATTGTTACAGGACAGGAAACCACCTCGGTATTCAACCCCATGCTTACAAGGATATGCTCGACTTTTTTACGGATGAAATTGAGGACATAACAGGCCTCAGGATGGAGCAGGACTTAAACAGGAAGGGCGCTGAAATCCTGTTTATTACACCTTCCGGTGATGTTTTCGCTGACCCGGGCACATTTACCTGTATGGGCTATATGATGCTCTTCCATTATCTTAAAAGTCTGGGCCTTGACATAACCTGGAGTACTTATGCATCAGAAGGGGGTAACTTCGGCTATTTCACATCCCATGAGATGGCAAAAAGACTGAACGCCAAGATGTACGCTGAGGCCAAAAGGTTGGGGGTGAAGTGGATACTGGGAGGTGAGTGTGGTCATATGTGGAGGGTCCTTAATCAGTATATGGACACCTTTAACGGGCCCGCTGATTTTCTTGAAGAGCCGGTTTCCCCTATTACGGGCACCAGGTTCGAGAATGCAAAGACCACAAAGATGACCCATATAATCGAATTTACCGCTGACCTGATCAAAAACAATAAACTGAAACTGGATCCGAGCCGGAATGACAACTTAAAGGTCACATTTCATGACTCCTGCAACCCGGCCCGGGGCATGGGGATTTTAGAAGAGCCCAGGTATGTGATTAAAAACGTATGTAATAATTTTTATGAAATGCCACCCAGTACTATCAGGGAACAGACCTTTTGCTGCGGAAGTGGAGCAGGCTTGAATGCAGGAGAAAATATGGAGTTGAGGATGCGCGGAGGGCTCCCCAGGGCAAATGCAGTAAAGTTCGTGCATGAGAAGCATGACGTCAATATGCTTGCCTGTATCTGTGCAATTGACAGGGCTGTTTTGCCTAATCTAATGGAATATTGGGTGCCTGAGGTTGATGTCACCGGGGTTCACGAGATGGTAGCAAACGCCCTGGTTTTCGAGGGAGAAAAGAAAAGGACCACAGATCTTCGTGGCGAACCCCTGCCGGGGATGGAGGATGAAGAGGATGTATGACGGAGGTAAAATCATCATCGGATTGATAATTGGCGTCGGCTTGCTTTTGTCTCCTTTTATCTATGATGCAGGAAAGGCCGCCAAACCACCGGCCCCGGAACTTACGGAAAAGGCAAAAGAGGCAAAAGAGTGTGTCGCAGAGACTTCATATATGAAGAGTTCGCACATGCATTTGTTAGATGAATGGAGGCACACGGTTGTTCGAGATGGTGAACGGTATTATAAGGCCAAAAACGGCAAAGTGTATTATAAGAGCCTGCAGACAACATGCCTGGACTGCCATTCAAACAAATCTAAATTTTGCGATCAATGTCATGACTATATAGGAATAGACCCTTACTGCTGGACTTGTCATATCGAGCCGAAGGAGAATAAGTGATGGGCGTAGACAGAAGAGGCTTTTTAAAGATAGCCGGAATTTCTGCCCTACTCGGGTTGGGAGGAAAAACCGCTATTGATTTTCTTGCTCCTGGAGACCTGGAGGCTTCGATGGATGCGGTTCCCCTCACAGAGGGGAGCAGGTGGGCCATGGTAATCGACATGCAGAAGATGGATGAAGAGATGATGGATAAATGCATAGAGGCCTGCCACAGTGAGCATAATGTGCCTGATCTTGGAAATCCTAAGGATGA
>JAUWMY010000267.1 GCA_030612945.1 Desulfobacteraceae bacterium | reverse complement strand
TCGTGCCTTTTCCATTCCCTCCTGCTTCTGGATTTGCGAGATATTAACACCCACTTGATTGATATGTCAACGAGGCTTGACGTTTCCCCAGGGCTAAGTCATTCAAAGAGCTAACGCGTTGAAAGAATAGAGTTTATTTGTTTATTTAATTTTTTGGAAATCCGAAGCTCGAAATACGAAATCCGAAACAAATACAAATGACATAAATCCAAAATTCAAAACATGTCAATATTCTGTAGATTTTGTATAAATTCCCGAAATGTTTTGGTCATTTGATATTCGAATTTTGATATTGTTTCGTATTTCGATATTCGTATTTCGGATTTAGTCATCTTGAAAATACATCTATTTGGCCAAGTTACATTCTACTTTGGCGTTTCACTGGATGTTTACCAGCAATTCAAAGGATGAGATTGACGCATCGCCCCCACCCTTTTACGTAAGCGTTCATAGGTTCAGGGTTCACAGTTCACGGTTAGTGACTTGGCGTATCGAAAGAGTCGGGTGAATTATGTATTCGAGTCGGAATGGAAACCTTCGGCAATATGCATTGATCACCCGAAAATATCTTGTATCTGTCTCTTTGGCTCGTAGTTCTTCGCAAATCCTGCTTTATTTGTCAGAGGCGGCGCTGAACCCTTGAACCGTGAACCCTTGTCGAAGATCCCGTCTGAAGCGAAGCGGAAGCGGGGAACCTGAGTAAAAAAAAATCCACATATTGTATCATTTTTCTCTTGACATACAACATAAGGTAGCCTATACAATTAAGGAGAAGGCGTCCTTTCGACATTCAACCTTAGGTGAAGAGAGCGTTATAATGAGAGAGGTTGTTCCAAAAGTTTCAGAATACATCCTCGAGAGGATTAGTGTTTTCTCTCTGAGGCTGTTGAGTTTTCACCGCTTAAAACCGCCCTGTTGGATAGTTAACCCTATATAAACCCCAACCCCCCTGAGTTGGCCTCCTTTCTCAGGGGGCCTTTTATTTTTTGTAGGCATTTGGGTTTTCCAGAAATATTGGATAGAACACAAAAAAATAAAGAGACCATGTTCATTTGTGTTAAAGTGCTGACAAAGAAAGTTTAATCTGCGGGGGGTATTGGCCGCCGCAGGATTTACACCTGTGTGTTATCAACATTTCAAGAAAGGGAGATCTTTTCTATGCATATATTCAAGAATGACCTTTTGCTTCGTCGAATTGCAATCATGCTTGTAGTATCAATGGCGCTGATTAGCATTGTGCCTCAGGTAGAGGCCTCATTTATTTCTTCGGATGAGTCTTTTTCGTACAATATGCGACAGCAAGATACAGCCACAATCAAAAAGGTCCTTGAGCAGAAACTTGTCAAACAACGGCTCAAAGTCCTGGGGTATAGCGCGGATGAAGTTAAGGCCCGGCTTGATAAGCTATCCGACAATGAACTCCACAGGTTTGCCACCCAGCTTGATACTCTTACAGCGGGTGGGGATGCCTTGGGAGTACTCGTTGCCATCCTGGTCATTGTAGCAATTATTGCTCTCATACTTTTCATGACTGGTAAAAGGATTGTGATTCAATAAGCCAATACGGATTGTGCAACGGTTGAAAGACACCCCTCAGAAAGCTATTTACCGGGGATTCCGGCCCTTGCCTATATTCATGGCGGCCCTTACTCTTTTGCTGGCTGTTGGCTTAACAGGATGTGCAGTTAGCCCCGATGGCACGTCTTCCGCTTTTTCTGCGCCTGCCGGATCCGGAAAGGTGGAAAATGTGCCTTTCTATTCCCAGCTTACCTACCAATGCGGTCCCGCATCGCTTGCAGGTGTGCTCAATTTCTATGGTTACGCGGTAACCCCGGATCAAATCGCAAGGGCAATCTTTCGGGACGATATCCACGGTACTGTTACGCTTGATATGGTGCTTTATGTCCGGGAAAAGGGTTTTTCCGCAAAGTGGTACAGTGGTAGCGCCAATGATATCCAGTGCGCTGTGGATGGGGATGTCCCACTCATCGTAATGATTGATCTGGGGTTTGCCAACCTGAGCAAATATCACTACCTGGTCGTTATTGGCTATTGGCAGGAAGGCGTCATTGTCAACTCAGGAAAGGAACGCGAAAAGCTTATGCGTTGGGACAGATTTCTTCCCCGTTGGCAGAGGACGAAATGCTGGACCCTTCGTATTGAACCGGAAATACGTGAATGAGTCGTGTGATCTCCGAGGAAAGAATGATACGTATTCGATTATTGATGCTTACGCTGCTGGTTATAATTGCAAGTTGCGCCATGCCCCGGATAATAATTTATGATGATCCGCTTTCATCAGAAGAGCACCTCAAGCTGGGCATGGCCTACGAGAAAGATGGAGAGCTTGACAATGCCATTAGAGAATATAAGGCCGCAGCCAGGAGGCTTCCTATTGCGTATCTTTATCTTGGAAATGTACATTTTCAAAAAAACGAATTGGACGAGGCAGAAAAATATTACAAGAAGGCAATAAGAAAAGAAGCTCACAATGCAGATGCCCATAACAATCTTGCCTGGCTTTACTACATAAGGGAAGAGAACCTCGATAAAGCGGAAAATCTCGCTTTAAGGGCCATGGAGCTTGACCCCTCAAAGAGAGATGTTTACATGGATACGCTGGAGAAGGTTAGAGAACTCAAAGGACGTAATAAGTGATGCGGGGGGAGTGGAAAACAAGCCCTTAGCCCGCCGCAAATTCATTCGGAAAAAAAGACCCGGGGAATTGTATCGCGCGTGATATATGCATTGGATTTCAGCGACTTGGTTTCCTCTCATGTATCAGGGCAATTAGGCCGGTTGTCAGCAAGGGGATTATCGCCAGGTAGGCAAGAACAGGTCGAATTGAAAAGATGTCTGCCAGCTTTCCTGTAAGGGCGGTCATCATTCCTCCTGCCCCAAAGGCAAAACCCATCATAAGGCTTGAGACCATGGACCTGCCACGGGGGGCTAATTCTTGCGCCATTGCCACGCCCAGAGGCATGGTGGCCAGAACGAAAAATCCTGCCAGAAAGACGCTAAGATAAACCCATTTGCCAGTAAGGAAAATCAACAGATATAAGCTGGGTGTTGCCAGACCGTGGGTGACATAAAATAATGGCTTATATCCAAACCTGTCTGAAAGCCGGCCAGCCAAAAGCCCGCTGATAGCACCTGCCATTGCAAAGAGTGACACGATTGTTCCTATGGAGACCAGGGAATAGCCTTCTTTAGCGAATAACACGGGTATGAATGTAAAAAAAGACTGGCCGACAAAAGACCGTAGGACCATTACTACCCAAATCAGTGCAATGGATTTCCAGACGGTTCCCAGGACTTCTTTGATGGAATTGAAAAAGCCGAGGTTTTTAAGGCCCTCTCCTTTTGGAAGGGGCACGATCCTGAATAGGAGCGCCATTATTGCCAAGCCTAATATCATCGTGAATGGGGATGCCCCCAGGCCGTATGAACCTACAAAATAGGTGATAAAAAGAGGTCCCAGCCCAAAGGCAATGGTGCCCCCCGCATTGAAGATAGACATGGAAAAGCCAAAATTATGCCCCGCATATGCTGAGACCATGCCCGCAGATGAAGGATGAAACATAGATGAACCGATTGATCCCAGGGATATTAAGGTAATCAGCACTATAAAGCTTGGAGCTAGGCCAACAAGAGGAATAAAGACAATGGCCAGAAGGGGACCGCCAAGAACAAAAGCACGCGTTCTGTAATGATCAGCGATATAACCCACAGGGGGCTGAACAACGAATGCCAGAAAACGGCTCATGCCTGTGATTAATCCTACCTGTGTCAAGGTGAGGGAAAACTTTTCGACAAAGACCGGGAGTAGTGGAGTCACAAAAGACATATAAAAATCGCCAATAAAATGGACGAGAGTCAAGACAAAGATAACTTTGATATCGGTTTTTAACTCTTCCGTCATAAGACTATTCCTTCAATTTCAGTCACCCTGCCAACTGGGGTATCTAAGGGATTCGGGGAGTTAAATGCATCCAAGAATGGAAGTCAAGGGTATTTCCTCATTAGCCTTTTGACCGTATTTGTTTTGACATGAAAAGTTGGACTGATTTTTTTGATTGTCATCCAGTCTGTTTTCATTTAAAATTCATAGTATATGAGGCAATGAAATACATAGGGTCTTTACGGAGGATATTTCCATGAAGAAAATTGTCTGTTGCACCGATTTTTCAGAAAACGCCGAGGCAGCCTTTGTCACAGCCCTTGATATGGCCAAGAAATACGGGGCTAAACTCATAGTGATCCACGTTTTACCTGCTGTTGCTAATCCCGTCCTGGCAGAAGCAGAATGGGTGTTCCCCGTCGAATCAAAGAAATCAATGATCTCGGAATTAGAAGACCGTATGGAGGAGAAATATGGCGCCAGGATAGGTGATTCCATTGATTCTGAATTGGCTGTACTCGACGGCCACGTTTCAACTCAAGTAATAACATACCTGGAAGAAAAAGGTGTGGACCTTGTGGTGACCGGGTCCTACGGTCTTGCAGGTGTGGGCCTGGTAGTCTTTGGAAGTGTGGCCAAGAGGTTGGCTCACAGGGCTCCCTGTTCCGTGCTTATTGTTCGTTTACAAAAAGATTCGTAACCGTTCATGGGTTCAAAGCCCGCCCTCCCCGTCCCGAGACCAGGACGGGATCGGGAGGTGCGACTCGTGGCATGATTCCAAACCTGTGCTTGAGTAGGCTTAGACTGT
>JAUWMY010000114.1 GCA_030612945.1 Desulfobacteraceae bacterium | reverse complement strand
CCATGGAACTTTGAACCCTTGAACGGTTACATATATTTTAGCATTTGTCATTTGGCATTCATTTGAAATTTGGGCTTTGATCTTTGTCATTTATATTTATTTTAGTTCGCTTATTTTTTTCAAGGCCTCAGATGCCACCTGACCCACTGTCTTTTTCTCCATTTCTCCATTTTTATAGATTTGGATTTCGTGGGGATCCCCCCGGAGCTTCTCCAAATCAACTTGCGCTTCAGCAGCGCTTAGGTTTCCCATGAGCCATGCAGCATACCCACGGGCCTTAGGATCAGAATCACCCAGGTAAGGGATAAAGCGAAAAGTGACCTTGCGTATCAGATCCGGTCTTGACTTTGCGATCCTCCCAATGGTCTGGAGCACCTGGGCCCGCAGTGATTCATTAGCCAGAAATTGATAAAGCTGAGGGATGTAGCCGGCAAAGAGTTCGATTTTATTGCCGATGATCTCCCCTATCGCTTCAAAAGCGCCCCAGCTTGACGCCGCCGTATCCGTAACACCGTAAAACAACCTCTGAAGGAGTTTAGAAATTGCCCCGGGATTATTCTCTGCAATAACAGCGGATACGCGGCCCAGGATCTCAGCCGCTCTCTTGCGAAACAGATCGTCTACTGAATAGAGCAGGCGTTGCAGGTTCCTTATAATTTTTTTGTCTTCCCCGGCTATACATACTATCTGATCAACACTGAAATTTTTTACGAGTTCTTCGACCTCTTTTTTGGAAAACGATTTTTTTTCGGCATGACTGGTCAAAGGGTTAGTAGAGGAGTGAGTGGCCTTATCCAGCCTTTTCCGGACGCCTTCGGAAGTGACCTCCTGAATATCATCATGTAATCGAATGAAGTATAAGGCTCCTGAAATCCGCCGGCTCTCAAAAAACCTCCCGGAAATAATAGAATGATTTACATAATCATAATGCTCAACGATTTCTTCTACATAATCGTCATCAGGCAGAAGGCCCCAGGCAAGGTCAGTATCCATATCACACCCGAATACCAGTGCTTCAATCATGGCCGAACCTAAGTTGTGTCCGGTTTCATCACAAGCATACACGGCACCACATGAGCACGACCCTACGGGCATTTCACCCGGCATTCGTGTGGTCAGCTCCTTGGGTTTTTCAATAAACATCCCACAGAACGGGCAGACGGGTTTTTTTACAATGTCTCTTCCAATAAATTTGCTTTCAATCATAAGGCATGTTCCAAAAGCCCAAAGAATTGAATTCGGACTCCTTTTTTGGCGGTTTATGGGAATAGTCTGGCAAAGGCGCAAGGCATAAGGCTTTAGGCGTAAGGACAAAGGCAGGAGAATTGAGTTGAGCCTTCAAAACAAAACATTAGGCTACGATTGAACTATTATTATATCCAAATTAAGCGAAGTGCCTTAGTTCTTTGCCGTTAGTTAGGGCTCCAGACAGAAACTACATGAATCCTCATCATATTCAAAGTCTACAATTTCAAAACCCTGCCCTTTTGATTTGAACTGTATATTCCAGTTTTTATATTGATCTCCTGCAAAATCACAATTAAGCGTTCCGATTCGCGCATCCATCCTTTGGAGTTTTTTCACTATCTCTTCAAAGAAAATCTCGGTGATGAATGCCTTATCATCATCATCAAGTTCATGTTGAAGGTCTGTAGGGGTTTTTTTACCCGTCATTTGGTATGCCCTGGCAGCTCAAGTGTAGTACATTGATTCGAAGGGCCGCAGTGTTTTGTCGTCATTTTCGGCTGATTTCCGCCCGGGCCCACACCCATGGCATAGTTAGTCCTGCTGACCACCCGCTCAAGTGACTGGGATTTGCACTTGGGACATGCCATGTCCACTTCATCATTTGAATTAATAAACAATTTTTCAAATATGTCACCGCACTCAAGACATCTAAATTCAAAGATTGGCATTGGTTTGCTCCTTATATCTAATGTAACATATACAAAAAATATAACTCCTGAAAGGGGCAAAGTCAAACCGTTCATGATCCTTTCTTTTCATCCATGTTTTGATGCAAATGTTCAAGTGATTCTTGGGGCTCGCCGCCTTGATTCCTCTGATCTCGAATTGATCCGGGATGCAGAGGCCATTGTCCTCCCGCAGGGGTGCCCGGAGGATCTCTTTCAAGCCTGTTCAATGTCTGATGCGCTCATATTTCCAAATTATGAAATGCGTTTCAAATACCCGGGAAAGATGGGGCAGAGCCTTTTGTTCAAAGACTTCGGGCTCTTACATCCTGTGACGTTGCGCTGGCCGACGGTCGATAAATTCAAGAAAACCTATCCGGACCCGGAGCTCTTTCCCCATAACCTGCCCTTTTTGATCAAGGACGACAAAAGCCATGAAGCAGAAGGTGTATACTTTGTAGAAGACAGGTCCTCCCTGTCAGAGGCATTGGATTATCTGACCCTCCGGGAAAGGTCCGGTATGTCAGGGTTTGTTACCCAGGAATTTGTGCCTTCGGGCGGGAATGTTCTCAGGGCAGTGATTATTGGAAAACGGGTCATTACCTACTGGAAGCGCCCCAATAAACCGGGACAGGTCATCACCACCATAAGCCGGGATGCAATTATTGATAGTGAATGGAAGCCGGATCTTCAGGAAAAAGGAAAGGAGCAGGCCCATGTCTTGACCGAAAAAACCGGGATCAACCTGGCAGCCGTTGATTTCGTGTTCCCTTTTTCTTTGAAACGGCCAGCCCCCTTTTTTCTTGAGATCAATTATTATTTTGGCAGGCGGGGCCTGGGAGGCACGGAAAATTATTATAGGCTTCTCTATCAGGCAGTTCAGGATTGGCTACTGGAGATCGGATTGGGCCCAAAGTCCGTCCGGCTTATTTGATTGTGTAACTTCTCAATAAGTTCGGGTGGAGTTTATCCGTAAGGATTTTATAAAAGGCTCACGCCTAAACTCCGAAAGGCTATACAGCTATTGTAATTCAATCAAGGCATTAATCCGGTTGTGAACGCCCGAACTTATTGAGAAGTTACTTGATTGTCTATTGAAAAACATGAGCCAAAAAAACAAAAATTCCCGGAATCGTCAATCGCCAATCGAAAATAGTCAATTTGTAGGTAAACATAAAACAAGATGGGTCTATAGCCGGAATTGGGATATGCTTTTCCGTCGCCCCTTAGACTTTAACGTAGACCCTTCGTGATCTCGGGCCATCAAACTCACAAAAAAAGATCTTCTGCCAGGTGCCAAGGACCAGACGACCATCTTCAACGATCACGGTGACAGAGCTGCCAATCATTGATGTCTTGATATGGCTGTCGGAATTTCCTTCCATGTGTCGATAACCGGCATCCGGGGGCACAAGATCAGTAAATTTTTTAATCATATCCTGGCAGACAGCAGGATCAGCGCCTTCGTTGATTGTCATACCCGCCGTAGTATGTGGGACATAGACCACACAAATACCATCTGTTATGCCTGCCTTTGAAATTTCGTTCTGAACCGACGAGGTAATATCTACCATATCAATTCTTGTATGTGTCTTCACTGAAATAGTAATGGGCATGGATATCTCCTAATTTAGGGTAATATAATACGGGGGGAATCATCGGGTTCCAGGACCTCATCTTCCGCACCCTCTTCTGCCGCCAGGTCCATGTAATACTGCATACTTCGCTCCAACAGAAACTCAACTACCATGTTTTTCCTTAAGATCGTGTCTTCCTCATCCAGATTTTGGGCCGCAGTCAGGGCCATCCTGGAATATTCATCCTGGTCCAACTTGAAAAAAAAGTAGGCCATTTCCTCTAAATTATGCTTCAGTAGGGTCCTTTTGGGTCCCGGAAATAGTTCCTTTATACTTTTATCTTTTATCTGTCTGACGTGATCGGCCTTTTGTGCGTCCGAAAGAACGATTAGGCTGCCCTCCACCTTTAGGATATCTTCCATAAAAGGCTTTAGGCCTTCAAAGTCAATGAGCCATGAGTCCATTAGATTGTGATCGAATAATTTCCCAAGTTGACTATCCGACAATGTGCCATCGCCAGGGATCTCCGACACAAAGTCATAGATAATCGGTCGAACGAGTACGGTAACGTTTTCCAATAACCATGGCCTAAGCTCAGGATATTGGGAAGGGGAATCAGAATGCACTTCCACATGACGCCGGTATGCGATCTCGAGAATAGTGGCAGCATGGGGCAAAGATGTTTCCACAAGGGGTCCGGCCTCTTGTGAAAGGGAGCCTTTGATTTCTTTTATTCGTTTTTTACTGAATGGACCGTAGAGAAACTGAAGAATTCCCTCTGCTTCAGAAACAAGACCTATTCCAGCCTGATAGCCTTTTACAGCACTTTGCAATACGATAAGGACTGCCCTGTTGCCCATTGTGCCTGCAATAGGTCCAATATAGGCAACAGGCTCCTCCCTTTGAGTTCGTGTCAAGATCGTATCATGACTCGCCCTTTGGGGGAAACTCTCATCAACGGGAACTCCTTTTTGCTTGAGACTGAAGAGGATCCGTTTAACCAGCTTATGGAGCTTTTTATCCTTGAAAGCCTCATCGAGCGCTAACAGCAACGGGACAGGAAGCTCATTATCGAGGGGCAAGCGCTCTAAAAAGATTCCGGCAAGGTGCGAGTGGGGAATCCTGGCCACAATCTCGGCGGGGTCGACATTTTTGAAATCTTCAAGGAGGGAAGTGACAAGGGTTTCCTCTGACTTCAGAAGGGATGGATGATCAGTTTTCTTCTTCTTGGGCTTCTTATTGCGCCGCATGATCAGGCCGCCTTTTTTCCCTCGTCTAAAACAACTGTTTTTTCCATGGTAACAGGTTCTTAATGGCTAATACTCTAAATTTCTAATAAGTTACTGAAAATAAGTCAAACAAATTATGAAATTGAATCGAATTATGCTTGCTTCTCAACTTGAAAATGAATAGGTACTTTAATAGAATAAGATATTAGGTGGATTGACAATGGGCACTACATCGCAAAAATTTGTATTTGATGAACTGAGTAAAAGAGTGGGGTACACCTTCAAGAGGCCTGAATTGCTCTTTCAGGCGCTTCGTCATGCTTCCTATGTAAATGAACAGGACGATGCAACCCTGGAAGATAACGAGCGACTGGAGTTCCTGGGAGATGCGGTCCTGGACCTGGTAATCAGTGATTTACTCATGGAGCGATTTCAACATGCCGAAGAAGGGACGCTGTCAAAGTACAGGGCCCTCGTGGTTGACGAGTTAGGGCTTTACCGTGTTGCTTTGACGTTGCGATTGGGGAACTATCTTCTCCTTGGTAAAGGTGAAGAACAAAGCAGTGGCAGGGAAAAACCTTCTATACTGGCAGATGCAGTTGAAGCACTTTTGGGTGCCGTTTATCTTGACGCAGGATTCAATAAGACCATGGAGGTCATTACCAGATTGTTTGCACCTTTATTGGACAGAGTAGAGACCCCGGAAATGGTCCATGATTTCAAAAGCCTGCTCCAGGAATACACGCAAGAAACTTGCAAAACACTTCCCAAATACCGCCTGGTAAGGGAAAGTGGTCCGGCCCATGACAAAATCTTTACCATAGTATTGACCCTCAATGGAGAGATATTAGGCCAAGCAGAAGGGAAGAGCAAAAAGGAGGCCGAACAAAAAGTGGCCAGGGAGGCTTTTTTGTGCATGAAAGAAAGTTAAAACCTTTAATTGTACCTATATTTATCCCCAACCAGGGATGCCCTCATCGGTGTATCTTTTGCGAACAGGAGAAAATAACCTCACAACCCGGCGAAGCGATTAATAGAACTCATGTGGAAAGGATTCTTGACCAAGCTATCCATTCAAAGGACTTCGATCTGCGGAGAAAACCGGAAGTGGCCTTTTATGGAGGCACTTTTACCCGACTTACGCTGGATCTAATGAACGAACTTCTTGAGGCAGCGGCCCATTACGTGAAACAGGGTTTTTTCGAGTCTATCAGGGTTTCTACACGACCGGACGCCCTTGATGAAAACCGTTTGGAGGTAATGAAAGGCTATGGAGTCTTAACCGTGGAGTTGGGCGCACAATCCATGGATGAGCATGTATTGATGCTTTCAAACAGGGGGCACACCGCTGAGGATACAGTTAAAGCGGTCCAGGTGCTTAAGCGGTATGGGTTTAGAGTGGGGATCCAGCTTATGCCAGGCCTGCCTGGGGATTCCGGGGAAAAGTTTAGATCAACGATTACAAAAGTCATTAAATTGAGACCGAATATGGTCCGGTTGTATCCGGCAATAGTTATCCGTGGAACAGAATTGGCTTACTTGTTCCGGAAGGGGAGATATGAACCCTTGAGACTTGAGGAGGCCGTTGAAATTTGCGCGGAAGGCTGCGTTCGACTTGAAAACCAGGGGATTCCTGTCATCAGGATCGGTCTGATGAGTTCTCCCACCTTGTTGGAAGAGGGACAGATTGTGGGCGGGCCCTGGCATACTGCTTTCGGGTTTCTTGTACGGTCACATATACATCACCAGAATATGCAGAAAGACCTGCCCGGTTGGGGTGTGGTTTCGCAGATTAAAATCAGGGCGCCCAAAAGGGAGATTCCCCTGGTCAGAGGGTACAAAAATCAGGGTCTCCAATTGATAAAGAGAAAGACGGGTGCAGGAGTCATCAGTGTAGAGCCAGATGATTCGGTTCTTCCAGGACAGGTAAGGATTGAAACAATATGACTTTTTTATCTGGTTTCATAGGCATCATAGGCCCACCCAACGTGGGCAAGTCCACCCTCTTAAACTGTATTCTAAGAACGAAATTGGCCATCGTGTCCCCCAAGCCGCAAACAACACGAAATCGCATCCTCGGCATTTATCACGGAGAGGGGTTTCAACTTGTATTTATGGATACCCCGGGCATCCACAACACCAGGTCAGCCCTTCACGAAAGCATGGTGGCATCCGCGCGTGCAGCCTGTCGTGAAGTGGACATGGTACTGTTAATGATCGAAATCTGCCATCCTAATGACCCCGAAATTCCATCCATCGTGAGAAACCTTAAAAGAATGAGAAAACCTTGTATCCTGGTCATTAACAAAATCGATATGATGGCAAAAGAGCACCTGTTGCCAGTTATTGACCATTACCGGCAAGTATATGATTTTGAGGACATTATTCCTGTTTCTGCCATAAAGGGGGATGGCCTGGATAGGCTTCTTGGCAGGCTAAAAGAGAGTTTAAGGCCGGGTCCTCAGTTTTTCCCCCTGGATATGAAAACAGATCAGTCAGAGGTTGCCTTAGTATCTGAAATCATTCGGGAAAAAATATATTCTCCCACAAGCAAGGCGCTACCCTATTCCTAAGCGGTCTCAGTGCACAAAATGCAAGAGATCCCCGC
>JAUWMY010000147.1 GCA_030612945.1 Desulfobacteraceae bacterium | reverse complement strand
GTCTTACCTTGTTTCCGGAAAAGGGACATGTAGTTTTTGCGATGATTGGTAGATGTTGAATACTCGAAGTGATGTCTATGCCATAACAATTTCTCGAGGAGTCGGTCAAACCGTTACCAGATTTCGCCTTTGATTTCTTTTACATACCTTTGAAGCCCGACGGACCAGTGTGGCATAATATCTAGACCGACTGACTGTAGGGCCTTGTTTTCCAGGACAGAATATTTGGGCCGAGGCACTTTTGCCGGGAATTCTCCCGGATCCGCTTTTGACAAGTGAACAGAAGCATTCGTGAATTCAAATATCTTGCCGGCAAACTCATACCAGGAGCAACTTTCTTGAGCCGTGACATGAGCGTATCCAGACAACTGGGATGCAGTGCCGGGTGAATTCATACCATAAAAGGAAATGTATGACAATGCCTGCCCCGTTAAATGCGCTGGTATCTTATATCGACAGGCCATGGATGCACTGAGCGTGATTTGAGCAAGTCTTATGGGAGGCGCTCATTTAACTGGGGTACCGATTCTGAAATAGTTGGTCCCGCCTGAGATAGGCGGGATTAAAACCGACTGCGTATCCTGTAAGGAATCTTCTCATTAGTGTGGCAAGTGGTACTAAACCGGTTCGAAAAAGAAAATGGGCCTGTTATGTGAAGCTACACATAAGAAATGATTGGCTATTAAAGCCCACGCATAGCATGAAGTTTTTGTCTCGACCAGCAAATCGCCAAGGCGTTCTAAAAAATTCATATAAGAAATTCTGTAAAAGAGAAAGGGAACAATTCATAGGTTAGAGTTCGACCCCGCAAGGTGGTGGCGATCTCATGCGCGAGCAACCTGGAATTTGATCCTGTGAGGAAGACCTTGAATCCCTGATCATTGAGCCTTCTGACGAACTTTTCCCAGCCATATATGTTCTGAATCTCGTCAAGGAAAAGAAAACTCATTGATCCTTCTCAGGGCTGATATTGGATGGACGAAGGAATGGCAGAAGATGGAAGCCGATGTTGATGAGGAGATTGAAAAAAATCAGCTTTCTGCAATATCTCACATCTATCTCACATTCTCACACGATCCCACATCAAACAAAATATCTCACACGCGGCCCGCTTCCCTGTTTATGGATCAACCCTTTTTCTTCAAGCTGTTTTAACCTCTTCAGGGCTGTATTCTGATGGATATTCAATTTTTCTGCAATTTCCTTGCTCCCTAAAGGCGCCCCCTGTTTAATTAAATCGTAGACACCTTCAAGATCGGGCGAAAGAGTCATCCGTGTCCTGAAGATAGTTACCTTGAAAAAATTACCCGTCTCTTCGAATTTTGGCTCAGGAAGCGCGTTTTTTCTGCATGCTTCCTTTATCCTCATTATGCCTGTCCCTAACTGTTCAATATAACCTGCTTCTCGGAATATCTTTACGATAAGCCTGTTTCTGACTTCGGATATTCCCTCTCCTAAATCCTGGAGAGTTATCCCTAAAGGAAGTGTGCCAGGACTCGTAATTTCAAGTCTGTCCGAAAAAATGTCCAGCTTATTGTCAGATCCGGCAATGGAGTAATCTCTATGGCAGATTGCGTTTAAAATCCCCTCCCGAATAGCGGGCAGAGGGATGTCATAGTCCTCCTTTCTTCGCAAGGCAGATATCTCTATCTTTCTTTCCATGTAAAGACGAACAAAATCCATGATTTTTTCCGGCATCGCCAACAAACCATCATTAATAGTGGTCGAATTTATCAGATCAGCCCTGTTTTCAGCCTTGAAGCGGGAAACCCTGAACCTTGCATAGGAATATTCATCCGGCAGGGTGGAACAAAACAAAAGTATCCCACCAATAGTTGGATGACACGTATGATCATAACGCTGCGCAGCCTTGATTTTTACAAAATAGTCAAGGGTTGGTTTGATCTTTAATCCACGCGATTCAATAAACTTTTCAAGCAACCGCATATCTAAGACATCACAGTCAAAGGATGGATCAATCTCCTGGTCAAGACTGATATTTCTGGCCTGTCTCCTCAGCTCAGCCGCACCTTGGGAATCTGCCTTTCTGTTCGTTGAACCAACCCTCACAAAGACACCATCCTCAGGGCCAAGTTTTTTCAAATAATAGGGCTTGTTAGCCCCTGGCAAAATTCTGATGATAAAGATTAGCTTGTCTTCAAAAGCGACTGTTTGAAAAAAGACATTGGGGATGGGTGAAATTGAATCATACATGATACTCGACAGCTTTTCTTCCAGGTCAAAAGGCTCTTCCTTTATACCTGTTACAGTACGGTCGTCATTTACGCCAACATAGATATGTCCTCCAGTTCCGTTGGCAAAGGCAACCACTGCTTTCAGTAGATTCTGCCTGTTTTTTGGAATTCCTCTTTTAAATTCCAGCGTCTTTCCTTCAGTTTGTTTAAGGATCTCCTGTATTTTCATCTCAACCTCTTAGGGCTCTCTCCGGTTTAACACCGGCATTCCAACCATTCTCCTGCGCCCAGCCGGTTATCCCCGGTTTTACTTCATGCCGTCTTGCCTGCTCAGGCGTGTAACGATCCAGATACTGCATGAGCAAGGGCCTCGGCCCGACAATACTCATATCCCCCTTAAAGCTCGGGCAGCTCATCCATGCTGGTCTTGCGTAAAAACCGTCCCAGACGTGTCAATCGTTTCCCGTCCGGCAGCAAATTCCCGTCCCCATCCCGCTTATCCATCATTGTTCGGAATTTACAGATAACAAAAGGTCTGCCATGCATCCCCGGCCGCACCTGCCGGAAAAGGACCGGCAAGCCAATCTTAAAGCATACCACGAATCCAATGAGAATAAGAAGGGGTGATAAAATACTCCAGAATAGGCTATTCTCAATGGTCTCGCCACGATCGTACCTTTGTTATCAAACGATATTATCGCTTTTATGCATCAAAAAAGCCTATCTATCAATAATGAAGACCTGACCCTTATATCCTCCAGATGGAGGTTGAAAAGTTATAGTGCTCCGCAGAGGGTAAAAAATCACTCTGCGGAGCACTCTCTTGGTGTGAGTAAGTCCCCCGTAATCATATCTTGAGCCATCCAATACGTCTGACTCATGACTATGAGCGGAATACCACAGCCGGCTCTTCGCAATCTTAACATGATTCAACATCTGTCATGTCTTGAGCATCCCAGCTCATTAACAGCCTTCATCATGAGCCAGCATGACTATAGAATCCATAGGGTAACAAACAAAATTAACTACAAGTTCATCACCCACACTAAAGAGGCATCACCCTCAATATAAGTCCACGTCTATCACACCTTCAGGATCCCAGATCGATATTGGGGACCAGCCTGCACCATCATAATTCCACAGACCTGCAGTACCAAAATCCACTGCCATTCCATTGGCCCATTCTACCATACCGCCATCAGCTTCAGGATTCCAGCATGCTATCCCGGTCCACGTTCCACCATCATAGACAAATAGACCATTGGCGCCAAAATCCACTGCCAGTTCATTACCCAAGGATATCATACCATCAGGGTTCCAGATCGATATTATGGACCAGCCTACACCATCATAACTCCATAGGCCTTCAGCACCAAAATCCACTGCCAGGCCATTGGCCCATTCAACCATACCGCCATCAGCATCAGGATTCCAGCCTGCTATCCCGGTCCACGTTCCACCATCATAGACAAGTTAAGCAACTAAAATGATAAATAAAACAATTCTATTCACGATGTTTGAAAAATTCGTTTTTCCAGGCGAAAAGCTTTGGTGAGTTTGAATTTATACAACAAAAAAAGTTAATTAATTAATGCGGGTATGCACTTAACTCAAGTGGCCACAATATATTGCGGTCAGGCACTAATTCCGTGTAAACCGTAATATCGTATAAAATCAATAAGTTAAAGATTGTTTTTTCAGTTGTTTTTCGTTCGCTTGGCACTATTATTCTTTTAATATTAAGAGGTTACATTATTCATTATGAGGGTTTTATAGAGCACACTACATGTAGGGGGTACAAGAGTCAAGTGCATTCTCGCGATTAGTTATTATTTCTCTGAGTTAAAGGGCATAAAACTACCACTCACTCTCTGCACTCGTTCGATACACAAAAAAAATCCCACTTAAAGCGGGATTATGGTTTTTGTTTTATTCCAATATCATTACCCATATGATTCCCCAAAGATATTGGAAAAAATCCATGTCATTTTACTGGTTATTTTTTGTTCTTGAGCTTTGCATATAATAAGGCCTTTGAAAAATTGTAAAAAAATCGTGCCTTCAAGCCAATATGTGTCCACCGGGGTATCATTATTCAATAAGGGAGGGGAGCGTTGGTGGAGAGATTGCTTAACAATGGATGGAATGCAAGTTGTTCAAAGGTGATACAGAGCAGAAGTGATTGACGATTGTATATCAACTCAGAGGACGCACAGAACAGAGAGCATGGGACAAACAGTAGGCAGTAAGCAGTAAGTAAACGGCGGGAGAAAGGCAAATAGGTGAAAGCGAAAAGGGCAAAGAGCATAGAGAAGACAGAAGGCGGTATGCAGAAAACGAAAGAGATACAGCCATATTCACCAAGGCGGGGAATCCCCTCCCGGTAACACGGGATTATGGCATTATGTTTTATTTGGTTCGCCCGGCAACACCTGATCAAGCTTCAGGGGATGTACTCACTCTGCATTTTCAACAACCGCGTTACACACGCTATCGGTCGTTTCTTTGAGCCTTCGGATCAGGGACCTCATAAGTGCCCTGAGCTGTGGCGACAGTGTGCCATAATCCTTGACCAATCGTTCAGAGTCCAACACGCCCAACCGTACGAGACCACCTGCTGCCACAACTGATGCGCTCCTTAGCTCTTGACCGGTTTCCAGTAAGACCATTTCTCCAAAGATATCCCCTTCACTGAGGGTATCAAGGGTCACAACTCCCTTGCGTGTCCTTTTCCTTACCTTTGCGCTCCCTTCCAGAATCACATAGACCCAGTCGCCCTTGCTCCCCTCTTCGATAATAACCGCCTTATCCGGGTAAACCTCTTCACTCGCTACATACCCGTATACCAACCCATCAATGGTCATATTCTATGGTCCCCTTTAAGTAGGCATAAGGAAAAACCCAAGGCTCTTCCTTGCCCCGTCCGCTAATTCATCAAAAGTCATTCCCAGGAAAAGTTTTCCGGGGGTCCTATCATCTATCACTGAGATAATTTTAGCAGTAAAATCTATCTCTTTACCGTTTGGGAGCACCGTTTCCAGGTGGAACTTAGTCCCGGGCTTATGAGAAAATTTCAGCGCGTTTTTTGTCCTGACATCCAGCCCCATTCCGCTTAGGCTAATGTCCTTTATCAGGCCATCTAAACGAGCCTTTGAAGGTGAATCAACTGGTCGATAAACACAATTCAGAATTACTCCCTTGCGGTAAAAGTGCCGCCGGGCGGGAACTTGTTCCGCCTGTGCCGCCCTTTTATCCTCTTCTCCCTGGTCAGTCAGCTGGGCGGTGAGGTTGTTCATGCGAATAAGGCGTTTCAATGCCTGGGTGGCTATATACCTGATAATATAGGGCATCTGCTCATACTCATCTGCAAGGCCCGCAGGATGCCAAGCCTCCAGTTCTGAATCCTCAAGTGCCCTTGCAGAGGAAAACCGTGCCTCGAGGGCCCTGTCCAAAAAATTCATCTCCCCGATGACGCCACCAGGGTCCAGAATTTCTATACCAATCTCTTTGTCCCCTGATTCATTGAAGATCTGTACTTTACCTTTGATGACCTTATAGATTGAGATACCGTAGTCGCCTTGTTTTACGATAAGATCACCCTTTTTGTAGTGAAGAAGTTTAACAGGGGGAATCTTTTCTTTATCATTCATAGTATTCATAGTCTGTTGCTCTTTCCTGTCCTTGCTTATTATGTAATGTACTATTAATATACAAAATAGTAACTCAGGTTCAAAGTTCAATGGTTCACGGTTCAAGGTTAACTGATGAAAACTGCACGGTTTTTGAGATATCGAGGGGTGGCACATTGCGCGTAACTGCTGCCGTCCATAGGTTCATCAACTATGTCATGCAATATGAAAAATGCGACCCCAACCCAGGCGAAATCCCGCTTTCAGTCCCGCTTTTAGCGGGAAACTGTGAACCTGACAACCTGAATAGTTACACAAAACATGTAATAAGTCATCAAAATTCTGCATAACCCATTGAAGAATATTCAAAGTGAGCGCAAATCAGCGACCACCAGTAGAACTGGTGGTATGAGGAAGTCCCCTAAAAGGGGCCGCGGAAATAGTCAGTAATACTGAATTTTAAATAAGAATATCGAAACCCGAAATCCGAAACAATACCAAATGACCAAAATACCAATGACCAAAACCCTTGTGTACACATCGCCTATGTATAACTGGCTTCTTAGTACCCGTTTTGAACATTGGGAAATTTGAATTTCGAATTTGTTCCCCGCCTTGGCGGGGTATTCGGATTTCGAGTTTATGGTCTTCACGAATACGCCTGAAACGGTAGAACCTTTTCATTTATCACCGGTAGAACCGGTGGATTAATTAGTACCTTATAAATGTATTTGTGTTCAAAACGTGCAGAAAAATTATTGCGATCTTCGGAAAACCGCTTCCAAAA
>JAUWMY010000464.1 GCA_030612945.1 Desulfobacteraceae bacterium | reverse complement strand
GCAAACCTGCCGCCCATAGTCTTGATCAGGATATCCCGTTTCCAGCCCGCAATGTCTTTCCGCGCCCGCTCATTTGCGTTCATCTCTTCAATAATGGATTTAATCTCTTTCAAGGCTGCATTATAATCAGCAGCATCTTTGTCTGACACTTCCGGCAATTCAGGTTCAACTGGCGACTCCCAATCAATCTCAGATTCCTGGAGCCCTTTCTTATTAACCTGTTCCTGTGTAAGTTCTGTTGTGGGGACGCAAAACACGTCTGTCATTTCGCCAATACGGTTGTCCTTGAAAATAAGTTTTACCTCAGTTCCTTTGGTGATAATGCCCGGCACTAAAATACCTGTTGTGGTATACAAAATAACGCTCATGGCCGTATCAGCCCCATTGAATATGACCCGACCTCTGCCATAGGGTGCCATATGCTGGAAAAGCGATGTGGCAAAATATGTGATGGGTGGCGTGCTGTTCATGACACCCACCTGCTCCACCTCGACCATTTCGGTAGGAGCAAAATTGCAATCCGGGCAATGGGTCAGAAAGGGGGGCACCCTGACCAGACCGCATTTAGAACATTTGCATCCAAGAAGTTTTTTGTCGTCCCTCATGGAAAGAAAGAAGGGTGAAAATTCCCCCTTGGTCCTCTGATAAAATGTGTACATGGCATCGTTAGTGATCAAATAGTCCTGGCCATCTATTGTTTCAACATGTGATCCCACTTCGGGTATATACTCTGAAGGAATAACTCTTTCCTTTTTTGCGCTCATTACATTTTCCCTCCCTTTCTAGTCATGTTCCAAAATCATGCAGGCCGTGTACTGGGCTATGGTACTACCAGTTCCATGAACCAGTGCAGTCTCCAGATTCCTCTTGATCAGTTCATTGCGGGCGGACCAGGCCGACATGATATTGCTGGCACCAACGGCATGACCGCAATAGATTAAACCACCGCAAGGATTGACTAAGTATTTTCCCCCTGGGGTCATTAGATTCTCCTCTATTAAAGAATCGGCATTTCCCAAAGGCGCCAGACCGAACTCGGCCATACTTATCTCCAGTTGATGCACAAAGGCATCGTGGAGTTCTACGATCTGGATCGATTTTGTGGGGTCCTCAATACCGGCCCTGCCGTAAGCTCGATGAGACGCATCATGATCGGACATAATACGTGACATAACCTTCTGGTTCTTACCTGCAAAGGAGTGTTCGTTTGATTCGCCCATACCTGTTATCCAGACTACAGGAGTGCCAGTGTTTTTAGAGATGGCCCTGGCTGTGTCTTCTTCAGCCATGATAAGGGCCGCGGCGCCTTCGGAATAGACACAGATCTCCAGCTCCCTGAAGGGATAAACCACAAGCCTTGAGTTCAAAACCTCTTCGGCCGTTACCTGATCAAACTGCCTCTGGGCATGTTCATTATCTCTAACCTGCTGGCTGAGCTGGGCAGAGATCTGGGCAGTGATTTCCGGTTTTAGATCCTCAGGATGTTCATCCTTGTAAGCCAGCACCCGCTCGGCATAACTGTCAGAGGCTGACCACCCTAGCGGCTGCTCAAAGAAGCTATCCCCGGACCAACCGATTGATTTAATGACCTCCGGTGTAGCTGACATTGATGAAAAGTCAAAGCAATCCGTGGCCTTTTCTACGCCCAGCACTAAGGCGGTTTTAAACCGGCCAGCGGCGAGATAAGCATGGGCAGCAGACATGGTATAGGCGCCTGTGGCACCACCATTGGTTATCCGGATACCGAATTTGTTTTGCATACCCAAAAGTCCGTGGATGGCATGCTCGGGAATGGCAGTCCTTTCAAATATATCGTTATAGATCCCGTAAAATGCAGCATCCACATCTTGAATGGGCACCTGGGCATCCTTTACTGCCTCTCGCGTGGCCATTTGGGCCAGTTCATAATAGGTCTTTTCCCGCCAGGTTCCTTTAAAAGGCGTAACCCCAGCACCAACAATACCAACTCGTTTTGACATTAATCTGCTCCTCCTGTTCCAAAATGTTATTTCCCGAAATTCTGTGGAATGAGAATTTCATATGTCAGTATTGACTATTGGAATGAAAATGTAATATACGTGATTACTAATTCTGCTATTCTCGACTCTTTTTCATTTTTTGCAGCTTTTTCTCCAAGAACTCTTTTTGGTTTTGGGCGCTGATACAGATGAGAAGGTGATTAGCCTCAATTTCCAAAATCTGCTCAAAACTAGAGTGAAGTCCCTGTTCAATAGCAATTCGGGATAGCTTGAGGGCAAGTGGGGATTTTTCCCCAATTTTGTTTGCCATGCCCAATGCCTCATCGATGAGCCTGTCGGCCGGTACTACCTTGTTTGCCAAACCAATGCGTAGTGCTTCATGGGCGTCTACAAATTCACCGGTGAAAACCAGTTCTTTGGCTTTGCCTAGCCCCACTATCTGTGTTAGCAGCTTGGTGCCTGCAGTTGTCACTGTGAGCCCCACCTCAGTTTCAGGAAATCCGAACTTGGCATCTTCGGTTGCGATCCTTATGTCACAGCTCATGGCGAATTCGCATCCGCCTCCTAAAGCATAACCTTGGACCGCTGCGATCAGAGGTTTACCCAGTCTCATTATCATACGCTGTATTTCTTGAAGCCCATCAGTCTCCTCAATCCAGGTCTCGAAACTTTTTCCGGCCGAGGATTCCTTTAAATCCTCCCCAGCACAAAAGGCCCTTCCAGCACCTGTCAGAATGACAGAAATTGCCTCTTTATCTTCCCTGGCGGTCTCAAGTTGTTCAATGAAATCCCTAAGGAGGCCCCCATTTATTGCGTTTAGACGCTCCGGCCTATTCAGAGTAATAATACCAACGTTTCCATCCCGGCCGTAAAGAACCGTTTTTTTTGTCATATATAAGCCTCCGATTTATTAATGATAAAACAAGAATTACTCAGCTGGAAAAAATCCTTACATTCCCTTCTTTCCTCTTTTACTTTTTTCTTCATGCATCCTGCGCAGTTCTTGCTTCAAGATCTTTCCCGTTTTTGTTCTGGGCAT
>JAUWMY010000456.1 GCA_030612945.1 Desulfobacteraceae bacterium | reverse complement strand
TTGGCCTCAAAATCAGCCTTGATTTTCGGATCTTTCTTAATAACCTTGTCAAGCTCTTCCTTGGTGTGCAGGAAAAGTTTACGGTATTCGATGAAAAACTCTTTGGTGACAGTTTCAATATCAAAGGCTTGTTCAATTTCTTTCAGGGTCGGGTCCTGCTTGTCATTTGCCAGGATACTGACAAGACGGCTTTGGGCTGTGTGGCTGTTTTCGTTGGCGCCTACCAGAAATGACCAGCGCCGGGCAGGAGTAAATTCTTCTACAGCTTTGGGAATTCCATCTTTTCTTTGTTTAAACAAATAATCCAGTTTAACAAGAGAAAAACGCCAATCTGCTTTATCAAGAGATACAAAAGCAACCAAGGCTGCGTTTTTTCTTTTGTACTTCCATATTTGCCCTGTAAGTATCCTGCAATAAAATTTCTTTGCATTGTGCGGGCACGTTCTATTGATGTGTTTTTATTCAGGCATACAATTAGAATATCAATTCGGTTTTCACCATCATTAAATTTGCCTACTCTTATGTATTTGCTAATGAAAGGCTTATATGAATCAGGTATGAATTGTCCCTGATAGGTAAATGAATTTTCATCAATCCTGTTTAAAAGGTTTCTGATAAAATTCGTAAAACGCACCTTGTCAAAAGGGCTTTCAAAGGTTTCTTTGATAAGTTCTTGTGCCTGCTGTTTATCGATACTCCTTGGATTCATTCTGCCAATTCCCAGTCATTTATCCGACATTTATCCGACATGTATGAGCAAATAACATGTTCCTTTTTTACTCTGGCCATCTATTCTTTAAGACCTAATTAAACCTAATACAATTGAGATTTTCTATTGAAAATCAAGGCATTACGATTAGGTTTTATTGGGTCTGGAATTAGATCCATTATCAAGATAGTCCTTATCCTTCCTGATATGCCAGACTCCGGATCGAGTTTTTCCTGTACAAAATATACGCCCTTCCGACTTCAATTCTTTGATCAACGATTTTATTTGATCTTCAGAAAGCGCCGGAAGCACCTGTCTCAAATCCCGGAATCGACTGCCTTCCTTGTCATTATCCGAAATGTGTTTGATCAATAGCGCCTTATTGGTGTCCCTATCCAGTCCTCTTTTTCGGGTGTACACCCCCTTCCGGCCTGTCATGGCATAGAAACGCCTGGCAAGAACATGGCGGGCTCCGCGCCCCCGACCCGTAAGTTCCAAAACACCCATTTCAAGAAGGTAAGGGAGCCGGGGTTTAAGTTCATCCCGCACGGACAAGCCTCGATGTACCAGGTCCAGAATTAAAAAATCCTGCGTGGAAAAAGAAACATTCCGTTCCCTGCTGATTTTTTCAAGAAACAACACAAAGGCAGCGTCCTGGACTTGTCCGTTGAGCGCAAGGTTCACCTGGTAGCGGTCTGTTCCGGTGAAATCAGGAGGAAGTTTGCCGCGGCGGATGGCTTCTTCAAAAATGAGATCCATGCCCTGCCCGGAACGTTCAACGAGCCCGCACTTGGCGAAGAGGTCGGCTATGCGGCGATTACGAGGGTATTGGCGGTTTAATATATTCTCAAGGGTAATACCGTGAGGAAAACCGCCCGGACTTTCTATAATAAGGTGTCGCGGGTATTGGCGCACAAATACGCTTCCGCCAAGACGATAATCGCGGTGACTCACCGCATTGAGAATGGCTTCCCTAACGGATCGTTCTTCGAATGTGGGGATGTCCCATATGAACAACCCATCCTGATAGTGCTGGAGGTCATTTCGAAGATTTATAGTATTCCAGAGATCGTCATAGAAGGAAAAGAAAGATTCCCTGTATTCCTTGCGTTGCTGGGCAGGGCCGGAAGCTTCTGACGATCGGTACTCGAAAACCACCTCGGCCTGGGCCAAATGTCGGCCCAAGGCCTGACGTGTTCCGAACAAGACAAGAGCGGCATATGTTACGTTTCCATCTACAACGGCTTCCGCATCGCGCAAGAGTTGTTTCCAATCAAGTCGTTCCAGTGATGTGTTGCCCGATTTCTCAATCCACCGTTTGCGAAAGTTCTCAACTGCCTCCAAATCAAGGTCATCCAGGGTAGCCCCCTGGCAAAAATCAGCCGAGAAATCGTGACCGATTTCATTGAAGATTTCCCGGAGCTGCTCTTCTGCCATGGGTACCAGACTGTCCCCCCGTCTGGTCCAGTAAATACCATCCGCCTGTATGGGGACTCCCACTGGTCTTGGCGGTACAGTGAAGACAAGAACCCTGCCTTCCGGATGATAAACCTCGTCAACATCTACTCTAAGGTGAAGCTTTTCAATCAAGCCCAAACGGGTACGTTCCGGTTGAGAGAAGGCCCTTGTCCCAATAACCTGGCGAGGCCTCCTGTCGGTGATGCCAAGAACTACCCGGCCGCCCCCCTCGTTTGCCAACGCCGCGCAATAGTTTAAAAGCTTGTCGAAGTGTTACCTGTTTCTTGCTTCCTTGAACTCAAGGTTCTCGCCTTCCATGGCGTTCATCAATCTCTGAAGTTCTTCCAGTGAAATAGTCATTGTGGGTCCTCGGCTCTCTCCATCAATTCAGAAAAATTGTAATTTAGGCTTGTTACACCGAAATCGGGTTCTTTGGTAAATGGCATGCAAATGTTGACGCAATTGACGCATTCATGATGTAATTATTCCCCCTGCTAAATACAATGAGAGTATGACCTCACGTTTGCCGAATACTGCCGGGTTTTGCTCGGCATAATGGCTTTCCAGCAGTCTTTCGGGTATATGAGTTTGTAGCACTGCCAATACCTTGAAAGGATTTATCAGTTCATTTTTAAGCCCATTCAGGGCTTTTAATGTATTTTTGGCAGTCTGTTTAGGCAATCCGCCTTCTTCGAGCTGGGTCAATACCTTTTGCAGGTAAAGTTCCTGATCATCTGTAAGCTTCTGCGTGTTTTTCATGGTTGCTTTTAGACTCCTCAGGATATTGGCGGCGCTGTCGCGTCCTCGTCTTTTTTGAGGTTCAGCCATTTCTTAGGTTGTAGCGATAATAAAGGCGTGCTTGTTTTTATCCAGGAGGTGATAAATTTGTACGGGGGGCTTTTTCCTTTTTTGATAAAAC
>JAUWMY010000510.1 GCA_030612945.1 Desulfobacteraceae bacterium | reverse complement strand
GGCCTGAAGGATGTGATGAAGTTTATAGCTTTCTGAAACAGACCTTCATTTTTTTGCGTTATGGTGTAAATCGATTTAGCGATTCTTCCCGCAATTACTTCAATTGAAGTAACACCGAAAAGGTCACAATAAGCCGTCAACGTGCCATGGGAATTGAGGCTGTTTTGCACTCTTTTTGTAAGCGATGTCTTGCCGTATCGCCTGGGTGAAAACAGAACAACGTTTGCATTGGATTTAGCATATGAAATAAGGTCGGCAAGCTCTTTTTCCCGGTCGCAAAAAGGAGCGTCCACAGGTATTTCTTTAAGGTAAAAAGGATTTTTTTTCATAGCTGATTCCTTTTGCTGAATTTAGGCAACTTAATCAAAGCATATATCGTTGCTTATTACAAGCAAGAAAGGAGCTTTTCCAGAGTTCCTTTCGAATACCGGCAAACGGCCAAACAGGGTATGGGGCTAATTAACGTCGAGATCCCACCCAAACAATGATGACGACAATGCACTGCCATTGGCGAAGGTTGTGGTCACTGTTCTATCCAATGTCATCTGTAACAACTCCGTTTTTTTTCATAATCATTAATTTATCCCTTAAACCAGCTTAGTTGGTGGTCCCAGCTCTGCTATGCGTGTTAGATAGTGATTTGTGAAGCCCTATGGAATAAAGTTCAAATGATAAAAACCAAATGTCAAATCAAATCCAAAGTCCCAATGTCAAAATTTTTCCAAAACGATCAGTTATTTATCTTTTTCCCATTGTGCATCTTCACCAGTGTAGGCTGCGTCTAAATAAATGGGTGGACACATATATTTTAGCTTTTGTCATTTGACATTCATTTGAAATTTGGGCTTTGATCTTTGTCATTCAAATTCATCTTATTTACATATCTGGACCCTTTTGGGGTGGTAGTTGACTGACCCCATTGCTTTACTAACCAACCAAATAAAGGCAGTAATACAATTATCCACCACCAAGCTGCATTTCCCGAAATACTATGGTAGCCCATACTTTCCCCGAAGTCTTTGAGATAACTGTTTGATCATTTTGAAGGCCTCTTCAACAGTCTTTTCACCGTCAGGGTTGACAAGGCAGCATGTGGCAGGAGAGAGCATGCTCCTGGAGAGCAGGAACTCGAGATCAATGCCTTTTTTCCCCAGTACCGACCATATCTCTTCAAGCCGTTTTTCCAGGGAGATCATATTCTCTTCCTCAAAAGGTTCGAAATTGGTAGGTACAATCCCCCACACAAGAATTCCCCCCCGGTCTAAGAATTTCCGGATGGACGGGGCATAAGATGCAAACACTTCGCCGTTGGAGTAAACGTCCAATGAGAGAATATCAAGGTCCTGTCCCAGAAGAAAGTCCCAATCGGGATTCCCACACAGATGAACGCCACGGGGTCTCTCAATCATGGAGAAAAATGTCTCCATATCAGCCTTGGCCGCTACATCTCCATATCCTGCCATGGCGCTGAAAAGGAACTGTAATCCCGGTTCATCCACAAACATGAAGGCATTGGGGTTTAGTTTTTTTAACCGGGTCAGTTGGATGTTTACCCGTTTGGCCATAAATTCCAACATGAATGGCCGGACCGTATCATCAAAAAGAATAGGGCGATCATTCTCATCAGCTACATTGAACCCAAAGCTGATGGGTCCTTCCAGTTGGCCCCGTATGGACGGTCGATCGGATAGGTCAAGTTCGAGAAAGCGGTTGTAAACAGCAGAATAGGTATCGCTGATGTCAAAATAGTCAGGCTCATCGAAATGGGCCATGGCCTCTTCAAATTCGCTTATAAACTTTTCCATGGAGAAGCGCAAAGTGCGTTTTTCCATGTCAAGCACGATGCCTGGAAAATGTTCTGACGCCTGAACATACATGTCCTCATAGTAGTTGTAATGAGGAAGTTGCGGCCAGAACGGCACATCCATGGATAAGGCCACTTTAAGGGCTCGGTCCACATCTTTATGGGGCATGACTGCCATGGCTGTGGTTAATAGATTACCCGGTATGGACATTCAGATCTCCTCCCCTCTTGCTGCCCTCGTTCCCCGAATTTTTGTGGGATTGTAGGTTCTCCCGGCGGAAACAGAAAAATTGAAGAGAAACGGAGCAATTAAAATCGATGATCCTTCCAGTCAACAAATATAGGGTATTCTCTGGGAAATAAAGACAGTCGATCACCCGGATGGATCGTGGCATCTTTAGTAACAGCTCTGTTGTTCAACATTGCCAGTTGCACAATGTCAGGGGGAATCTTAAGGCTTCAGACATCATAACAAACAAAGATTTTTCTCAAAATAAATAGTGCTCATATTTTTGGTTATTATCTGCCACCTTAAGGCACAGACGAGATACGGAAAAACAGGTTGAATTCCATGCGGCCTTTTAACTTCGGGGCCATACGATTTGTAAGATGACAAAACTTAATAGCAGCATCCC
>JAUWMY010000235.1 GCA_030612945.1 Desulfobacteraceae bacterium | reverse complement strand
TGTCCTGGCGACCTTCCCGCATGTAGATGCGGGACGTTCTAACCAGACTGAACTACGTCCCCAGGTGATGATTTTTCCGTTTAAACGAAACGGACATTGCAAAGGGGTTGTCCTGGCGACCTTCCCGCATCTACATGCGGGACGTTCTAACCAGACTGAACTACGTCCCCGACATAATAATGGTGGGCGGAACAGGATTTGAACCTGCGACCCTCGGCTTGTAAGGCCGACGCTCTCCCACTGAGCTATCCGCCCGGTTAATATAACAATCTAACCGCCTGTATTGCTTTTGTCAAGATTATTTGACCGCTCAGTGAGCTGTGATACCGGATGGAGATTCTTCTCCAGTCTTTTTGATAGTGTCTGTGAGGCAAAAAGGCTCGTATTCTTCTTCCGGTGCAAAGAGTCCTGCCCCTTCTTCCAGGACCAGTGCCTGGGTCAGGACCTCATCCATATGCTCGACCAGGACTATTTCAACTTTTTTTAGGATTTTTCCTGGTATCTCCTCGATATCTTTTTTATTGTCAAAGGGTATGAGCACCTTGCTTATACCACCCCGGTGGGCTGCCAGTATCTTTTCTTTGAGTCCCCCAATGGGCAGGACTCTTCCCCTTAAGGTGATCTCACCTGTCATGGCAATATCATGACTGACTGGTTTCCTCGTCAGGGCGGAGACGATTGAAGTAGCAAGTGTGATACCTGCAGAAGGGCCATCCTTGGGAATAGCACCCTCCGGGACATGGATATGGATGTCAATATTTTCATAGAAGTTATCAGGAAGTCTTAACTGCCGTGCCCTTGAACGCACATAACTCAGAGCGGCCTGGGCCGATTCCTGCATTACATCTCCGAGTTTTCCCGTAAGAACCAGGCTCCCTTTGCCTGGCATAATGGTGGCTTCAATTTGAAGGAGTTCCCCTCCCACATCTGTCCATGCCAGTCCTGTTCCCACACCGATGATGCTTTTCTCTTCAGTGCGGCCATAGTGGTATTTTGGTACACCAAGGTATTTGTGAATGGACTGAGCCTTCAAGGATATTTTGTTATCTACACCATGTTTTACTATCTCCCTCGCCACCTTACGGCAGATCGAAGAGATCTCTCGCTCCAAATTCCGGACACCAGCTTCTCTTGTATATGTCCTGATGATTGTATAAATGGCCTTGTCAGTGAAAGATATGTTCTCGGACTGAAGGCCGTTTTGATCGGTCTGTTTTTTTATAAGAAATTGCTTTGCGATGTTCAGCTTTTCCAGTTCTGTGTAGCCCGGCAGACGGATAATTTCCATTCTGTCCTGTAGTGGCAGCGGAATGCTGTGAAGGTTATTGGCTGTGGTGATAAAGAATACATCAGACAGATCATAGTCCAGATCAAGATAATGGTCATTAAAGGCGAAGTTTTGCTCTGGATCCAGGACCTCCAAGAGGGCTGCAGACGGGTCGCCACGGAAATCGGTGCTCATCTTGTCAACTTCATCCAAGCAAAAGACAGGGTTATTTGATTTGGCCTTCTTAAGGAATTGAATGATTTTTCCCGGAAGCGCTCCAATATACGTTCTTCTGTGACCTCTTATTTCGGCCTCATCCCTTACCCCTCCGAGAGAGAGGCGAACGAAATTTCGCCCGGTGGCCCTCGCCACCGACTTGGCTAATGAGGTTTTACCAACGCCTGGAGGGCCTACCAGACACAGGATAGGGCCTCGCATTTTCTTGGTCAGTGTTTGAACAGCAAGGTACTCGAGGATTCTCTCCTTTGGCTTTTCAAGTCCATAATGGTCTTCGTTCAGGATCGTTTCAGCTTCTTCAATGTCCAATTTTCCTTTTGTTTTTTCGTGCCAGGGCAGAGAGATTATCCAGTCGATATAGTTCCGCACTACGGTGGCCTCTGCCGACATGGGAGACATCATCTTAAGCTTACTGAATTCCTGCTTAACCCGGGCATGTGCTTCCTTGGATAGCCTCTTTCGCTTGATCTTTTTTTCGAGCTCGTTGAGCTCTGCCTTGAAATCATCCTTGGTGCCCATTTCTTTTTGGATGGCACGCATCTGTTCGTTGAGATAATAATCCTTTTGGGTCTTTTCCATCTGCTTTTTGACCCTTGTCCTGAGGCGCTGCTCAAGCCTGAGGATATCTACCTCATTGTTAAGTTTTTCAAAAAGTTTTTCCAGCCGTTTGTTCAGGTCTTGCGTTTCGAGAAGCTCCTGCTTCTCCCGCACCCTCAAGGTGAGATGCCCCGCTATGGTATCTCCCAGACGTTCAGGGTCCTGGATGGAGATCATTGTTGAAACAACTTCCTGTCCGATTTTGCTGTTTAGTTTGGCATATTCTTTAAAGCTGGCATTAATGGTTCGCATTAATGCTTTGGTCTCAACTGTTGTCTCGTGCCGTCTTGAAATTTTGCTCACTTCGACCATGAAAAAATCCTGTTTGACCAGGGTATTCTCAATCCTTCCCCTTTCTTTCCCTTCAATCAGGGCCTTGACTGTACCATCGGGCAGCTTTAGCAACTGAAGAACAGTGCTGAGAGTGCCAAAAGAATATATGTCTCCAGGAGACGGGTCATCGACTTTCGCGTCTTTTTGAGCAGACAAGAAGACTTCCTTTTGATGAGACATGGCATATTCAAGCGCCTTAATGGATTTCTCTCGCCCCACAAAGAGCGGGACCACTACGTTGGGGAAAACAACAACGTCTCTGAGTGGAAGAAGCGGATAGTACGATTTTTCCGTTTTCAGGAAATCGCTTTGATCTCTTTTCGTTAAATTGAACATTGATTTATGCATATTCTACCTGGTTTTCATAAAGTAATAGAGGAGACTCGCCCCTTGTTATGACCTCTTCACCGATCACACACTCTTGTATTTCCGGAGAAGAAGGAATTTCATACATGATATCCAACATTACAGATTCAAGAATTGCTCTTAAGCCGCGTGCCCCGGATTTGCGTTCTAATGCACCCTCAGCAACAGCCAGGAGGGCGGCATCGGTGAATTTCAGATTAACGTGCTCCAGTTCAAACAGTTTTTTATACTGCTTGATGAGGGCGTTTTTTGGCTCTGTCAGAATCCTTACAAGGGCGTCCAGACTTAATTCGTTTAACGTGGCGACTATGGGTATTCTTCCGATGAATTCTGGTATCAGGCCGAACTTGATGAGGTCTTCAGGTTGGACTACAGACATTATCTCATCAATATCAATTTCCCCTTTGCCTTTGATATCTGCTTCAAAGCCGATCAATTTACTGCCGATTCGATTTCTGATTATTTTGTCCAGACCATTGAAGGTGCCGCCGCAAACAAAAAGGATATTGCTTGTGTCCACCTTTACAAAGTCCTGCTGCGGGTGTTTTCTGCCCCCTTTGGGCGGGACGTTGGCCAGGGTCCCCTCTATGATTTTTAAAAGGGCCTGCTGGACCCCCTCCCCGGACACATCGCGGGTAATGGATGGACTGTCCGATTTTCTGGCGATTTTGTCGATTTCATCGATATAAACGATGCCCTTACACGCAGCCTCCACCTCATAATCAGCCATTTGAACGAGGTTTAAAATAATGTTTTCCACGTCTTCACCCACATATCCGGCCTCAGTGAGGGTCGTGGCATCAGCAATCGTGAAAGGGACTTTCAGAATCTTGGCCAGGGTCTGTGCCAGAAGTGTCTTGCCTGACCCTGTAGGGCCAATCAGGAGGATATTGCTTTTCTCGATCTCTACGCCTTCCATATCGACCTTTGTGCTAATCCTCTTGTAATGGTTGTGAACCGCCACAGACAGGGTCTTTTTTGGTTTCTCCTGCTCGATCACATACTGGTCAAGGGTTTCTTTTATATCGGCAGGTTTTAATAAATCAGATGCCGGGTCTTCTTCACTTTCCTGTGTGTATTCTTCGGCGATAATTTCGTTACACAGTTGAATGCACTCATCGCAAATATATACAGAAGGACCTGCGATAAGTTTCTTCACTTCGTCCTGGCTCTTTCCGCAGAAAGAACACATCAAATCGTCACTGGAGTCACTTTTCTTACTCATAGTTTCATGCCTTCTTGTCTTTGCTTAATTGGTTTTGCATTTCTCGTGTGGTGATAACTTTATCTACTATGCCATATTCCTTTGCCTCTTCACTGGTCATGAAATAGTCGCGTTCAGTGTCTTTTTTCACCTTTTCAATTGGTTGGCCAGTATGTTGAAAAAGGATATGGTTCAACGTATCTCTCATTTTTAATATTTCTTTGGCGTGAATATCTATATCGGTGGCCTGACCCTGGGTTCCTCCAAGAGGTTGATGAATCATGATTCTGGAGTGGGGGAGGGCATATCGTTTCCCCTCTGTCCCGGCTGCAAGGAGCAGGGCTGCCATGCTGGTGGCTTGACCCATGCAGATAGTGGCTACATCCGGTTTGATGTATTGCATGGTGTCATAGATGGCCATTCCGGCAGTAACTGATCCACCCGGGGAATTGACGTACATGTTGATGTCTTTGTCCGGGTCCTCGGATTCCAGAAAGAGCATTTGGGCTATGACGGTATTGGCCATAGCGTCGAGCACTTCCTCTCCCATAATGATTATCCGATCCTTCAGCAACCTTGAATAAATATCATAAGCCCGTTCGCCACGGCTTGACTGTTCAACCACGATTGGAATCAGCATAAGGCCTAATCATTCTCCTTTTTTTTAGAATTATTTTTGCTTTGAGGATCTATAATAGAAATTGTAGCATTTTCCACCAGGTAGTTCAATGTTTTTTCCTCCAGCAGTTTTTCTTCCAGGGCATCCATGAGATTTTTCGCCTGATAATACTTTCGGAGGGTTTCAGCGTCCTGCCCTGAGGATGCAGCCAAGTTCTTGAATCCCTGGTTCAGATCCTCTTCATTTACTGCAAGTTTCTCCTGCTTAGCTATTTCGCCCAAAATGAGCAAATTCTTGACTTGTTTTTCCGAAGCAGGTCTAAAGTCTTTTCGAAGTTTTTCTTCCGAAAGGCCTGTTTTTTCCAGATTTGAGCCATTTCTTATGAGATTCTGCTTGACGTTTTCAACAACCTGTTCAATCTCCGCTTCAACCAGGGTCTGAGGAAGTTCAAAGTCAACACTGTCTGAGACT
>JAUWMY010000358.1 GCA_030612945.1 Desulfobacteraceae bacterium | reverse complement strand
ATTTGCCAGGTATTTAGCTGCCACGGCCGTGGCGGCACCGGTTCGCATGGCCGTAATCCAGATGCAGTCCATCACAGCCAAGGGGAGTCCAGTCTCAGGGTCGTTTAGGATGAGCAACCCGTTGATATAAGGTAGATTTTTCTTATAGTTTTCCGGGCACCCACTGACCCATTTACACCCCGCTGCTCCAAAACTTGGGACAGCGGCTGGCATGGCATGAATAAACGCATCAGGCATTGTGTGGATCCCTGGTTTTGGCGGCATTTCTACCCTGCCAAGGCCTTTTTCCTTAAAGGCCTCATCCAGTGCTTGAATTATCTCCTCCATGGGTAAATCTACTTTTGCAACATCTTTTTTAGACAAATAAAGCATTTTCTGTGTTTCCACTGTTTAACCTCTCTTTCTCATAGAGCAATTCTATGCTTGATTATTGTAAAACTTCCAATTTGATTTGAGGTAACCGTTTACGGGTTCAGGGTTCACCGCCGCCTCTGGCCAACGCTGAACTGTGAACCCTGAACCTGTGAACGGTTACGATTTGAGTATATATAAGCAACAGTAAGTGTCAATGGTAATTCAGTTCGAGTCCTTACCATCCGCGCCCACTGGCTATGTATGAATTCTATCTTTTTTTGTGAAATATCTTTTTATTTAATGGGGAAGTTATTTTTGTCAATGTTGGCTAACAAATTTTCCTTGACAAAAGGTTAAAAAAGCCTATCTCGGTGAGTAGATTCTCGAATCCTTCACAAAGGAGGATAGTATCTCAAAGTATTTGTTTCCTCCCACAACGTAGGTGTCATTATGGCCGGCTCCTTTTATGGGGAAAAAATACTTAGGGGGCTGTGCGGTATTGTACAGTTGCTCTCCCATTTTGAAGGGCACGATTTCATCGTCTTCACCATGAATTATGAGTTTAGGGACGTTAACCCGGATTATTTTTTTTAGGTTGTTGTAGTGGGACGGTAAAAGGGGTGAAAAAAGCCCAAAAAGAAACATGGTCTTTGCCATCTCTTTTGTGGAGGTAAAGGCACTCTCCAATATCAGCGATTTCACCTCCCGCCTCAGGGAGATTTCAATGGCAACCGATGCCCCAAGGGAACGCCCAAACGGAATTATCTTTTCTGGCAATATGTGCTTTTGGTTCGCCAGGAAGTCGTATGCGCCCAACCCGTCCAGGTAGAGACCCTTCTCTGAAGGTCTGCCGCTACTCTTCCCATACCCCCTGTAGTCAAATATAAAGACCTGAAGTTGTTGATCTAAGAGTAATTTTACATTCTCAAGTCGGTGAGAAATATTTCCGGCATTCCCGTGACAGAAAAGAATAACTGGCGCATCCCCTTCAAGCGGGAAAAACCATCCATACAGTCTCTTATTATCCTCTGTATCAAAGTACACATCCTCGCAGGACAGGCGCAAATCTGAGGGAACGGCGTCAAAACTCGCCTGGGGATAGAAGATAAAGAAATTCTCGACCTGCGGATAGAAAAAACAAAAACAACCAACCGCCAATAAAATCACTAAAACCAGGCTTATTCCGCTATTAGACATGAAAACCACCTGCTTACCTTTCTTGGCTGGTTCAGGCAAAGGGTAGCCTGTACTGAGCAAAAATCACATCTTGTTCTCAGGTTTAAAGTTCCATGGTTCACGGTTCACGGTTAACTGATGAAAACCGCACGGTTTTGAGATATTGAGGGATGGCACATTGAGCGTAACTGCTGCCGTTAATAGGTTCATCAATTATGTTAAACAATATGAAAAATGCGACCCCGCCGCTCGAAGATGCCGCTTGCGAAGCGGTGAGGCGAAATCCCGCTTTCAGTCCCGCTTTTAGCGGGAAACTGTGAACCTAACAACCTGAGTAGTTATCACATCTTTTTTAAAAGCTGATTGGCAGCGGTTAGCATGGGATCCCATGTGGGACTGAAAGGTGGGGCATAGGCCAAATCGCACTGGCTGAATTCTTCAACGGTCATATTCGCATGCAGGGCCACAGACGGCGCTTTTATCCTGTGGACGGCGCCCTCTTTTCCCACTATCTGCATTCCTAAAAGCCGTCCTGATTTTTTGTCCCCAACAATCTGGAGGTGCATTGTTGTGGACCCCGGGTGCGCATGTGCACGGGAACGGGTTTTGATCACCGTCTCAACAGGTTCGAATCCGAATTTTTCCGCCTCGCGCATGCTCAGCCCCGTTCTGGCCACTTGCAGGTCAAAGACCTTAAAGACCGCCGACCCCGCTATCCCAGGCAGCTCTGTCCTTTTCCCTGTTACATTGTCGGCCACTGCCCACCCTGCCCTATTGGCTCTTAGCGCTAAAGGGACCCACGTCTTCTGCCCCGTGACCACATCGTAAGCATCCGAGCAATCACCGGCAGCATAGATATCTTCATCATTTGTCGCGAGGGTTTTGTCCACAGCGATAGAATTAGAAGGTCCCAAATCAAGACCTGCTTTGGCAGCGAGTTCACTGCCGGGCTTAACACCTATTGCTACCAGGACCATCTGACCTTCAAGCACAAGATCCGGGCAGATAACCTTGAGGATACCCCCCTCTGCCGTTATTTGTTCGACTTTGTGTCCCATGTGAATGTTAACGCCATGGCCTTCGATTTCATCTTTGACCACAGATGCCAGTTCCTCGGCCATCCAGGGAAGAAAAACAGGTCGCGGTTTCACCATAGCCACATCAATACTCCTGGCACGCAGGGCCTCACACATCTCCAGAGCGATATATCCCATGCCTATGATTATCACCTTTTTAACATCCTGAGATCGGATAAAATCTTTAATCTTCCTGCCATCCTCAAGACTCTTGAGGGCCACAACACCGGGTAGATCAAATCCAGGAAGGTCAGGCATGATAGGAGAACCACCGGTCGCAATCAAAAGCTTGTCATAGGGAATCTTGAATTCCTCACCCTGTTGGTTCTTCCCTGTGACTATTTTTGAGGCACGGTCAATATGCTTCACCTCATGCCCGGTCCTCAGATCAATACCCTGCTTTTCCCTGAAGACCCTGGCGTGACGGACAACAAGATCATCCACTTCGCGGTCAGGTTCGGCAATGTTGTAAGGCATGCCACAGGCACTGTAAGAGACATCTGAAGTTTTTTCCAGCACAGTTACTTCCAGGTCCGGCTGGTTTCTCTTGGCACGACTGGCAGCGCTCATCCCTGCTGCATCTCCACCAATAATCACAAATTTCATATTTCTTGCTCCTTTCGTCCTTTGACCATATTGAAAGCTAAGAACTGATACCTCAATTGAGGTGGTACTTGGTATCCGGTACTGGGTACTGGTTTAGAGGAATATTTTTCATTTTTTATATCTCTATCAGAGAAGGTAACCGTTCACGGGTTCAAAGGTTGCGTTCTCATAACCATACGTCATTTTGTAAACGTTTTGTACGGGAAAACCGTCCCCTTCCACATCCCCAAAAATCTGGAACATGGCGTTTGGCAATTATGTGGCAAAACCAGCATTTTTTACTCGGACTTCGGGTCTTCACTTTTGGCCGTGTCCCTAACCCTGAATCCCGCTTTCAGCGGGAAACCTGTGAACGCTTACGACGTGAAACACCTTAAAACCAATACCTGATTACAAATACCCAATACCACCTAATTGAGCATCACTCAATTAGGATGATACCTCACTTGAGTTCAATGCTTACTTTTTTTATCACGAAAAGGCAACAGTTTTACTTGCCCCTCAATGTCTTTTTGGATATGTAGTATTGAGTGCAAAGAATTAAGGCTCAGAGGACTTGGTTTTCATAAAAGGAGAGGATCATGGATAAAAT
>JAUWMY010000501.1 GCA_030612945.1 Desulfobacteraceae bacterium | reverse complement strand
ACATCACGGATTTGAGGTCTTTGGAAAATGCGAATCTTATGGCGCCATTCATAACCTCAAGAAGCTCCTGCGCTTCCATATGCCCAGCCTGCGCTTCCCTGGCAATCGATTCCTTTAGGATTTCTTTTTCCCGGTTAAGGGCCTTGAGGAGCGCCTTGAACATCCGGGAGGCAGCCCCTGACCCGGGAACAAACTTGAGGCAGCGGCCTTTTTGGGCTTCCATTTCGTAAATTTTTATAAACTCTTGGGTTTTGTGCTGGTCAATCACTTTAATTCCGTCACTAAGGGTACATGGACCCAGCAGGTTTAAGTAAGGTGGGGGCGTCTTGAACAGGTCAAGGTGCCTTTGGACTGCATTTATGGTAAGTCCGTGATTTCTTATCTGCTTAAGGTCCTCATCGCTAAATTTATATTGGGCCATCCCTGCCTCCTAGTCCTCTGCTATATGTTGACAACGTGAGGGGTGCGCATGTCAATAGAAAAATGAAGGCAATCAGATCGGTATGGAAAAGAAATGGGATAGTTTTTTATGGAATTTTGAAAAAATGTATCTATAATGTTATTATAATATTAATTTGTTGTATGGAGGTAATACTAAATTGAACCCATTTTACAAAAACCTTGCTCTCTGGCTGGTCATCAGTCTTATGATGGTCATGCTGTTTCAGATTTTCAAGCAGCCAGACAGGAGCAGCGCATCTGTCGGTTACAGCGACTTTCTAAGCATGGTGGAGAGTGGAAGTGTTAGCAACGTCACTATTCAGGGCGACAACATATCAGGCATGTCTGCCCAGGGGCCTTTTAAAACTTACGCCCCAAAAGATCCTGAACTGATTGGACTGATGCGGAGCAAAGGAGTTAAAATATCCGTGAAACCCCAGGAAGATTCCTCATGGTTTCAAGTACTTCTTTCCTGGGTTCCCATGTTGTTGCTAATCGGCGTATGGATATTCTTCATGCGTCAAATGCAGGCCGGGGGAGGGAAGGCAATGTCCTTCGGAAAAAGCCGGGCCAAGCTTATGACCGATTCTCAGGAGAAAGTCACTTTTGAGGATGTGGCAGGTATTGAGGAGGCCAAGGAGGAACTGGAGGAAATTGTTGAATTCCTTCGTGATCCCAAGAAGTTCACACGCCTTGGAGGGAGGATCCCTAAAGGTGTTCTCCTTGTGGGATCCCCTGGTACGGGCAAAACGCTTCTGGCGAGGGCCATAGCAGGGGAGGCTGACGTTCCATTTTTCAGTATAAGCGGATCAGAATTTGTGGAGATGTTTGTGGGAGTGGGGGCCTCAAGGGTAAGGGACCTGTTTGTGCAGGGTAAAAAAAATGCGCCCTGCATCATATTCATTGATGAAATAGATGCAGTTGGACGACACAGAGGCGCAGGCCTGGGCGGAGGTCATGATGAACGGGAACAGACACTAAACCAGCTCCTCGTGGAGATGGACGGGTTCGAGTCCAACGAAGGCGTTATACTGATATCTGCGACCAATAGACCGGATGTGCTTGATCCGGCGCTTCTGAGACCTGGCCGATTCGATCGCCAGGTGGTGGTGCCGATCCCGGATCTCAAGGGGAGAGAGGGTATCGTGAAGGTTCATCTTAAGAAGAAGGTGGTTTCCAAGGACGTGGATGCTACTATTCTTGCCAGAGGGACCCCCGGCTTTACCGGGGCTGACATTGAGAATATGATTAATGAAGCAGCCCTTATGGCGGCAAGACGCGGTAAAGACACTGTGGACATGGTCGACTTTGAAGATGCCAAGGACAAGGTGCTCATGGGCGCTGAACGCAATAGCATGATTATCAGTGACGAGGAAAAGAAGATCACCGCGTATCATGAATCGGGGCATACATTGGTGGCAAAACTTCTTCCCAACACGGATCCTATTCACAAGGTGACCATTATTCCACGCGGCCGTGCCCTGGGACTAACCCAGCAGCTTCCAGAGGATGAAAAGCATACCTATCCAAAAGATTATCTGCTTAATAATATTGCGATTTTAATGGGTGGCAGGGCCGCTGAGGAGATTGTGCTCAACATGCAAACAACTGGCGCAGGAAACGATATTGAGAAGGCATCGGACCTTGCCCGCAAAATGGTCTGCGATTACGGTATGAATGAGAATCTGGGCCCCCTTGCTTTTGGCAAGGGCGAGGAACAGATTTTTTTGGGCAGGGAGATCTCTCAGCACAGGGACTATAGCGAGTTAACAGCGCAGAAAATTGATGACGAAGTAAGAAATATTGTCAATAATGCTTACGAGAAGAGCAGCAAACTCATAAAGGATAACGTAGATACGTTGCACACAATGGCCGAGGCCCTCCTTGAGAAGGAGACACTGGACGGTAAAGACATAGATAAAATAATGGGCATTAAGGAGGAACCTGCACCGGAAAAAAAGGAAAAATGAAAAATGGGATTCATACTGAGCTGGTCGGATAATGTTCTGGACCTGGATCTGAGAACCCGCATCATGGGTGTCCTGAATGTTACCCCGGATTCCTTTTCAGACGGGGGACAATACCTTGAGTCAAATAAGGCTGTCGAGCGTGGTATTACAATGGCCCGGGAGGGGGCTGACATTATCGATGTGGGTGGCGAATCAACAAGACCTTATTCCCGAAAGATCACCGTTAGCGAAG
>JAUWMY010000365.1 GCA_030612945.1 Desulfobacteraceae bacterium | reverse complement strand
AACTGTTCCCCCTTTTGCAAAGGGGGATTGAGGGGGATTTTGTGCGATCAATGTGGAAGAAGATCTGCCTGTTTATAAAAAACGCTTTGTGGTCTTCCAAGCGACTTATGCGCTAACATAACTATAGAAAATATATGGGTTTCTTCGCTCGATTAGGGTCAGAATCAATCTGTATCAGTAGCAATAAGGCTGACAACGGCAAAGGCCTCTATACCCTCACCTCGACCACAAAAGCCCATTCGCTCGGTGGTAGTTGCCTTTATGTTGACTTGGCTGGCAGTCGCCTCAAGGGTCTGAGCTATCCTATCGCGCATCGAAGGAAGATAGGAAGCCATTTTAGGATTTTCCGCAACTATGGTCGCGTCGAGATTATTGAGCCTGTATCCATCCCGTTTTACCCATCTAACCACGGTTTTCAGCATTGACAGGCTGGCTGCCCCCTTATAGGCAGGGTCAGTATCTGGAAAATGCTGCCCGATATCCCCCATTCCAAGGGCGCCGATCACAGCATCCATTATGGCATGTGCCAGGACGTCTGCATCAGAATGTCCTTCCAGGCCAAGGTGGTGAGGAATCTCTACACCCCCAAGAATCAATAAGCGGCCTTCAACAAGACGATGCGCATCATATCCGAAACCGATCCGAAACAAATCTATTCCTTTCTTGACAGGAGTAACAGGACTTTATTTCATCTTTGAAAACCAAGTCCTGCGGGCGTGTTCATAGGCCATTGGCTGTGCCTGGGTTTTTCCAGGTTTTTCCAATAAAGTTCAAATGACAAAATCCAAATGTCAAATCAAATCCAAACCCCCAATGTCAAAATGTTGTAACATCTCAAAAAGTTCGGGCATTCCACCTGCTTCCCCCTTTTGCAAAGGGGGATTGAGGCCTGCCCTCCCCGTCCCGATCTCGGGACGGGATCGGGAGGCGTGAACCATTGAACTTTGAACCTGATATAGTTACATATTTTTAAGCATTTGTCATTTGACATTCATTTGAAATTTGAGCTTTGACCTTTGTCATTCTAATTCAGCCTTATAAATCTAAATATAGTGTAGCCTCTCTTGGGGGAAATCAAAGCCAGGTTCTCCAGGCTTGGACTCTTTACCGGCAACTGCTGCAATTTGTGCTTGAGCAGGAAGAACAATCAGATGAGCCGGAAGAAGGTATGAAACTTCCGCTGCTCTTAAAGCCACATGCTGACATGAGACGTTCCAGTTTGTCCCGGTTACAATGGGGGCAGGACACTTTATCGTCACCGCCAAAAATGAGGGCCTCAAATTCCTCGTTGCAGTTTAAACATCTATATTCATAAATGGGCATATCGCTTCACTCCTTTAGTCTTCTTTCAGGCCTTCTATGACCGCCGCGGCCAGCAGGGGAAACATGATTTCGTGGTGACCCACGAGATTATAACCCTTGCCTCCATCCAGGGTAGGCCGGTGGACCACGTTGGTCATTGGTCGATAATGTCGAATAAAATCCATATTAACGGTGGTAAAGTTCCTTGCCTGGTATCCCAGATTCCTTACAAGGGTCAGGGCCTTAAGGAAAACTTCCGGCAGGATCACAGCAGACCCAAGATTAATGAAAACCCCCTCCTCCAATTGGGAAACAAGACGGGCGAATATGCGAAAGTCCAGGTGAGATGCCTCACCGATGGATGCCCCATCCACATTGGGATGAAAATGGATAATATCGGTTCCAATTGCCACATGAACCGTTACGGGAATATCGAGTTCGAAGGCCCTCGCCAGAAGGCTGTAACGGTTATAAGGGAAGTTCTCCCTGATCAACATGGCACCTACCGACCTGCCAATACCATGGCCCTGTTTTGCTCCCTCTGAAATAGCTGTATTAAGGAGCTTTCCTGTTTCTTCTGCCATGCCAAATTTGCCGGTTCCGATTTGCTCTGACACGTCTTCTGAGGTGCATCCAACCATGGCCACCTCCGCATCATGTATGATTCCTGCGCCATTCATGGCAATGCTACTGAGGATACGGCGATTCAGCAGGTCCAGAATAATCGGGTTAAGGCCAACCTTTATGGCATGGGCGCCCATGGCCAGTATAATTGTCTTGCCAGAGGCTGCAGCGCGTACAAATCGATCAACGATTTCAGTAAAATCATTTCCAGCAAGAATCTTTGGCAACGATTCCAACCACCGGTTCATAGAACCCCCAGACTGCCACGCATCGCCAAAATCATCGACTTTTACCTTGCTGGCCCTTTTTTTCAGGGGATAGGATTTTACTTTATCCAACGATATGGGTGTCCATTTAGTCATTATATAGTCCTATTCATCCGATAAATGCCTTTGGAAAAGTATGTAATCAACCAAATGGCACAGGATATGACCGGCCAGGATATGCGTCTCCTGGATCCTGGGGGTCGATTCGGTATTTGCCACAAGAGCTAAATCAACCAGATTCACAAGTTTTCCTTCGTCGCTACCCAGGAAGCCTGCCGCATATATTCCCCGGCTACGGGCATCATTCACTGCCGACAAGAGGTTTTTGGAATCTCCGCTCGTACTGATGACTAAGAGAATATCCCCTTCTATTCCCAGGGCTTTCACCTGCTTGGAAAAAATATCATTAAATGAGTAATCGTTTCCAATACTGGTTATAATCGAACTATCGGTAGTCAAGGCCAATGCGGGGAGGGGAGGGCGCTCTAAGGTGTATCGATTGACAAATTCAGCCGCAATATGCTGGGCATCAGCCGCGCTCCCGCCGTTTCCACACAACATCAATTTGCGGTCGCTGGTGAAGGCTGCGGCAGTCTTTTCGGCCAAAAGGATCAGTTTTGATATATTTTCTCCGACAAATGTTTTCTTAACCTTCAAACTATCCGCAAGGATTTTTTTAATAATCTCTTCCAATTAGAATTCCCCGGTTATCATTTGTTGTATAAAAAATATAGCCTTTAGGACTGTTTGTCAATAACCCTGCACTTTATGTGCACTTTATGCGGGGCGGGAATGAAAGCTTGGTAACTCAATATGTTCGGGTGGAGTTTATCCCTGGCCCAGACCTGTCTTTAAGGGTTTTAGTTTTATGATTTCAACTTTCGAATAATTTCAGATAAAGCTGCTTATTTATGGCAAGTCGCGCCTCCCGATCCCGTCCCGGTCTCGGGACGGGGAGGGCGGGCCGTAAGGATTTTATCCCGCCTGGCGGGACGCCTAAACTCCGAAAGGCTATATAGCCATTGTCTTTCGCTCAAAGTAATAATCTGGTTATGAGCGCCCGAACTTATGGAGAAGTTGCAAAGATTATGTGTAAGTGGCTGTTATTTCAGCGGAAACGTGAATTCAGTAAACAGTCGCAAAACATATTTTGGCTGAACTTATTGAAAACTTACGTTTTTTGTTGAAAACGCTCTTCTCATATGCTACATAAGCAGCAATTATGCGGTCGTGCCAGGCTATTAGTTTTACTGAATACGTTTTTTATAAGATTTGTGGCCTTGCTGTGAAGGGAGGATGGCACAAATCTTTTGACAAAGTGTGAGGCAAAAAAAAATTTAAACCTAAAACAGAATCAAAGGAGGCTGTTATGACAAAAAGTGATATAATTGCTGGGATTGCTAATAAAAGCAACCTAACCAAGGCTGATGCAGAAAAGGCTCTTAATTCATTTGTTGAAATTACAAAGGAAACCTTGAAGGATGAAGGAAGACTGGCTCTGGCAGGTTTCGGATCCTTTATTGTTTCCGAAAGGAAGGAAAGACAGGGCCGGAACCCCCAGACCGGAGAAACA
>JAUWMY010000006.1 GCA_030612945.1 Desulfobacteraceae bacterium | reverse complement strand
TATAGGTTTGATTTAAGCGGGTCAAAATAAACCATGTACCCTTCACCAGCCGGTTGTGAGCTTCATTTGCTTTTGTTTTTTTTGAGTTAGGAGACTGTTCGCTTTTCCATTTTCATATGCAAATTCAGCTTGTTGTGTATTTTGTGCCTTTTTGCGGCTATACAAATCCATAATTGACTTCAAATTACATTTTCGTTCTGATATATAAAATGATACTGAGATAATAACTTTGAGGCATAAGGCTCAAGGTAAAAGTGGAAAAATTCTTCCTCTGCACCCTCAGCGTCTTTGCGGTGAACCATTATCTTTAGCTTTTGAAAGGAAAAAGTTGAAAAAATCTCTCACACCCGCATTATCTATGACACTGGCTGCCATATTTATGACAGCACTCTTTCTATCTTTCCCGTTTTCTGCCCGCGCTGATCTTTCGTTACTCAAGGAAAGCATGATTGAATATAACCTGGATCTTCTTCAGAAAAGCCTGACTGATGGTTCCTATAAGGGGGAGGAGGGCATCCTGAGGATCCGGCCTGAGATTGGGCGCTCCTTTGGCCTGAAGGTGGTGATGGATCAGGAATACCTTGAAGCAAGGGAGCTGTTTGAAAAAGCAGACGAACTCCTTGAAAAGGCCGTGGAGGCATTGACAACACAGGGAAAAGAGAAATTTCCCGGTGAGCATGTTAAAAAATTGAGTGAGTTGGGCCTTGGATACAATACGGCACTTCAGTCTGCCAGGGAACGAATGATGGCTTATCGGTTAAAATTGACCTCGAAAATTGATGATAGGCTGAACCCGGACATTTGCTCCAAGTTGCTTGAAAAAATGCTGAGGGAAAGTCTTAAAGAGGCATCCTGTAATCTAAGGGACGCCCTGGGTCTCTTCTACAACAAATGCCAGGACCTCGATGAGAATAATGGGCCTTTAAACGTCGAAAATATAAAATTTGTAAATCATGTGGTCTACGAATTTAAGGAAAAGGCAACTCAAAAAACCATAAACCGGTTTGATCTTGACAGGCAAAACAATAACAGCTCAGCGAATCCGGATATCAGATGGAAGCATAGCTTGGGAAGGGCCGAATCTCGCTATATACCACTTGTAGAACCCATAATTGAGGAATATAAAAAATCCGGATATTCTGTAGATCTATTGCTGTTTCTTGCTTTGATGAAGCAGGAGTCCAGGTTTAATCCTCATGCTGTGTCATTCGTTGGAGCCGTTGGTCTTACCCAGATTATGCCAAGGACCGGAAGGGGCTTGGGCATGAAGAATATTTTTGAGCCATCATACTTTAGTGAGGCAGGGACTTTTATGGGCCGGGAGCGGAAATTGAAAAACCGGGCCAAGAAGATTATCCTGGAAATCACAGACGAAAATAACCTGGAACCTGCAAGGCGTGCCAGAGAATTGATGAAAGAAGCTTTAGAATACAAGGAGAAACGGACCAAATTGTACGCCCGCTACAAAAAAGAAGTGCTGAAAAATGAAACAGACGATCGATTGGACTCGGGAAAGGCAATAAAATACGGGTTTAAGTATTTTGCCGGTGTTATGAAACAACAGAAAGGGGATATCAGTCTGGCACTGGCTTCATATAATGCAGGACCGCATCGGGTCAAACAATACAAAGGTATCCCTCCATATGCCGAGACGATTCAATTTCGGAACCGTGTCTTAAAGTACTACAGGAAATACTTGCGCAAACTCAATATTTACCAGGGAGCCCGTCAGGAGTGTATAGAAAATGAGGGGATTCCTGATGAAAGGACTGCTCAAGAAATAACAGGAGCTGAGCAAAAGATCCCTTGATGAATAAGGGTTCACAGGTTCAGGGTTCCCCGTTCAGGGTTACCTTGATGAGAGAAAAAGTGAACTAAAGCGTCTAATCTGGGATCTGCTACGAATATTTAGTAGTTCAACACGAATTTTGGGGAGATATACTATGAATTCAGATGTATTAAAAGAAAGCGATTTTGAAGGTATCAATCTTGTAAAACGGGGAAAAGTGAGAGACATCTATGAGATTGGAGATCAACTGCTGATTGTGGCAAGTGATCGCATGTCAGCGTTTGACGTGGTCCTGGCAGACCCAATTCCCGATAAGGGTAAAATCCTGACGAGCATTTCTTTGTTCTGGTTCAAGGAACTGGAACACATGATGGAAAACCATCTTATAAGCAGTGATCCTGCTGAATACCCGGAAAACTGCAAAAAATACACCGAAGAACTTAAGGGCCGCAGCATGTTGGTAAAGAAAGCGAGGCCATTACCTGTTGAATGTATTGTCAGAGGATATTTGTCCGGGTCAGGTTGGAAGGACTATCTTTCAAACGGGAGCGTCTGCGGCATTTCTCTGCCGGAAGGGCTGAAAGAGTCCCAAAAGTTGCCTGAGCCCATTTTCACACCTTCCACAAAAGCTGAAGATGGCATGCACGATGAAAATATCACTTTTGAAGAGGCCGTAAAGCTTATGGGGAAAGAAACCTCGGAGAAAGTACAACAACTGAGTCTCCGGATCTACGAATTCGGCAGGGCCCTTGCTGCGGAAAAAGGAATCATCGTTGCAGACACCAAGTTTGAGTTTGGTATCAAGGATGACCGGTTGATTCTGATTGATGAGGTGCTTACGCCAGATTCATCAAGATTCTGGCCCATGGATTCATATAGTCCCGGAGGCCCTCAAAAAAGTTTCGATAAACAGTTTCTGAGGGATTATCTTCTTGAGATCAAGGGGTCAAAGCAGCCGCCACCACCTAAATTGCCTCCTGAAATCATAGAGAACACAAGGGCAAAGTACCTTGAGGCGTTAGAGAGACTGACGGGCCATGGGCTGTAATGATGAAACCTATTATTTGTTTTATTGATGACTCCAAGTTTGAACACGGTCTTGTTCAGAATGAAATTGCCCTCAGTGCCCCTGAATTGGAATTTGTTCAGGCGTACACCTTTGAGGAGGCAAGAGAGAAACTTGGCACAAAGTCTCCTGCACTTTTTCTCCTTGATCTTTGGGGGAAAGATGAGGATGTGCGTGACCCCCATATTTCTCCAAAAGAAGATCTCAAAATGAAGATCACAAATTTGCCTTCTCTGGACAATGTCTATGAGGGTTTGGATGACTTTAAAGGGGACGTGGCCAACGAATATCTGAAGAGGCTTTTTACCATTGTTGATGGCTGGCGGACGCTTTTCGAGGGGGTATGCGACCGAATCGGGCAGAACAGAAAATACGGGCTTTGGAATCTTCGCCAGGTGAGGGAAAATTATCCTGGCATTCCCGCAGTTTTTTACACCAGAAAATCATTAATTAACGATGCCGTTGCCATGTTCAAAGCCGAAGCTGATGGCCTCTTTATCAAGCCCACCGGATTTAACGACGCAGAGACGCGTCGCCTCACCAGAGAATATGCCCCGCAATTGATCGAGGAGTTGAAAAAGATCAAAGACTCAAAAATTAATCACTCATAAAAGCCTCCCCGCCTCTCCCAAAATAGAGTATGTTTTTACAGCCTTTAAAAAGAGACCCCGCAGTCCTGCCAGATGAAAGCCATAATTAGAATTGCTGAGGACTTCCCTGAACAGTCTCAAGAACCCCAACAGCAGCTCCTAACAACTGCCGAATCGAAGCCAAGAAAAGATATGAAAACTTGCCTGGGCACATTGACAAAGCTTTTCCTGATGCTTAAAGTTCGCATATGTTTGTTATCTGAGAGTAAAATGATCGCGTTTCACAGGAGTAGATTGTGGTCAAGGTTAAGGTAATGAAAGCGGAAAGCCCAGAGGAAGAGATTGGAGAGGATTCCCAAGAGGAATTAAAGGAACAACCCGGTGAAAGGGACAAGGAAAGTGATAATGAGGAGCATGAGATCCCTTTAGAGAAAATGACAAAGAAACAATTGCTAAACAAGGTGAAAGAGGTTCAGGAAACTGCAGACAAAAACTTTGATCTTTATGTCCGCTCCCAGGCAGAGATTGATAACTTAAAAAAGAGGTTCCAGAGAGACAAAACGGAGCTGTGCAAGTTTTCAAACGAATCACTGATAAAGAAATTGTTGTCTGTAGGGGATAACCTCGAAAAAGCCATTGCACATTCAGAAAATGACAACTCACTCGAGGCCCTCAGAGAAGGTGTGGAATTGACGTTAAAGGGGTTGATGGATACCCTGGAAAGAGAGGGGTTGGAATCAGTAAAAGCTCTGGGCGAGCCCTTTGACCCCAATTTCCATGAGGCGGTTTCAGAGCTGCAAGATAACTCGGCGAAACCGGGTACGGTCATTCAGGAACTTCAAAAAGGGTACATTCTCAATCAGAGGCTCATTCGACCCGCTATGGTAATTGTAAGCAAAAATGATGAATAGATTAGAAAGGCCGGGTATTGGGCCTAATATTATTTTAAAAACTATTAAGAAAAAGTTGTGGATTTAAGGAGATAAAAAAATGGGAAAACTAATAGGCATTGATTTAGGAACAACCAATTCGTGTGTTGCTGTAATGGAGGGCGGGGATCCTGTTGTAATCGCCAATGCAGAAGGAAGCAGGACAACCCCTTCCATAGTTGCCTTTACCGATGGAGGAGAGAGGCTGGTGGGCCAGACCGCGAAGAGACAGGCCGTTACCAACCCTGAAAACACTGTCTTTGCGGTTAAGAGGCTTATTGGTCGAAAGTACGATTCACCTGAGGTACAAAATGATATCAAGATTCTTCCCTACAAGATTAGTAAGGCATCCAATGGGGATGCAGGTGTTTCTGTCAGAGGGAAGGATTACAGCCCCGCTGAGATATCTGCCATGATACTTCAGAAGATGAGAGAGACAGCAGAGGATTATCTCGGTGAAAAAATAACTGAAGCTGTGATCACTGTGCCCGCCTATTTTAATGACAGCCAGAGGCAGGCCACCAAAGATGCCGGGCGTATTGCAGGGCTGAAAGTAGAAAGGATTATAAATGAGCCGACAGCGGCATCCCTCGCCTTTGGGCTGGACAAAAAAGGAGACCGAAAGATTGCGGTATTTGACCTGGGCGGCGGCACCTTTGATATATCAATCCTTGAAATAGGCGATGGTGTTTTTGAGGTCAAGTCGACCAACGGTGATACACATCTGGGCGGCGAGGATTTTGACCTTCGCATCATCGAATACCTGGCAGATGAATTCAAGAAAGACCAGGGCATTGATCTCCGAAATGACAAGATGGCCCTTCAAAGGTTAAAAGAAGGAGGGGAGAAGGCCAAAGTTGAGCTTTCCGGCTCAATGGAGACGGACGTCAATCTTCCATTTATCACAGCGGACGCCAGTGGACCCAAGCACCTCAATATCAAATTGACCCGTGCCAAGTTAGAGGCCCTGGTGGATGATCTGGTTGAAAAAGTGGTAGGGCCGTGCAACGCAGCATTGAAAGATTCCGGCCTCAAAACCAGTGATATTGACGAAGTGATCCTGGTTGGTGGCATGACCCGAATGCCCAGGGTGCAGGCAAAGGTCAAAGAAATTTTCGGTAAAGAACCCAGCAAGGGCGTGAATCCTGATGAGGTGGTTGCTGCCGGTGCGGCCATTCAGGGTGGCGTACTAACGGGTGATGTTAAGGACGTACTTCTTCTGGATGTAACACCGCTTTCCCTCGGGATTGAAACCCTTGGTGGGGTTTCTACCAAGTTGATCGAAAAAAATACAACTATCCCTACAAAAAAGAGCCAGATTTTTTCAACCGCAGCCGACAATCAACCGGCTGTTGAGATCCATGTGCTCCAGGGAGAACGTGAGATGGCTGGGGGTAACAAGACCCTCGGACGGTTTCAGTTAGTGGGTATTCCCGCTGCCCCCCGGGGTATGCCCCAGATTGAGGTGACTTTTGACATTGATGCCAATGGAATCGTGAGCGTCTCTGCCAAAGACATGGGAACCGGCAAAGAGCAATCCATTAAGATCACTGCCTCAAGTGGTCTGAGTGAAGAGGAGATAGATAGTCTTATAAAAGACGCAGAAATGCACGCTGACGAAGACAAGAAGAAGCGTGAACTTATAGATGCCCGTAACATGGCTGACTCCATGATCTATACCACTGAGAAGTCTATGAAAGAGGCCGGGGACAAGGTGGACGAAGCTACTAAAGGAAATATCAATCAGGCGATTGAAAGTCTGAAAAAGGCCATGGAAGGGGAAGATACAGAGGACATTAAAAGGCTGACTGACGAATTGACCCAGGCATCCCACAAACTGGCAGAGGCCATGTATGCTCAGGCGAGCCAACAGCAGGAGCAGGCTGAAGGTACTACAGGGGCTGAATCCGCTGCTGGCGCTGAAAAAGATGAAGATGTAGTGGATGCCGATTTTGAAGAAGTGAAAAAATAATGTTTAGACCTATCCCTTTAACTAAGGCTATCCTGGCTCTAATGCTGGGGATAGCCTTTTTTTTCACCGCCTGCCAGCCGAGAATTGTTTTGGAAAAAGAGGTTCTGAAGGAGGCCCCGCCTGACCATTTTGCACTTGCCGAGGACTACTGGCAGAGGGGGGAGTTGGATAAGGCGCTTGATGCATATGGGGCTTATCTAAAACAATATCCCAGTGACAAAAATTCGGCCGTGGCCCTGCACCGCATGGCAGAGATATATTCGCAATCCGGGCAATACGAAAAAGCCCTGGACCTTCTGAGGAAAATTTCCCGGCAATTTCCCTATTACACTGATTTAGCCGCTGTACACTATCAAATTGCCAGCCACCTCTTTTCCCTAAGTGAGTACAGGGACTCGGTAGATGAGTGTCTAAAATGGCTTGAGGAATTCCCCTGGCATTCGTTAAAGGGGGACGTGTCTGTGCTCATGGGTAATAATCTTAGGGCACTGGGTGATAACTCCGGGGCTTTTAAATGGTGGCTTAGGGCGGAATCGGAGCTGGTGGATGATCTCAAAAGGCAGGCAGAGCTCAACGAAAAACTGGAGGATATAATAAGGACCATCGAGATAGGAGAACTCGAAGAGTTGGAAGAAATTGCTGCAGACACTGATTATGCACCAAAGGTTTACCACAGGATGGCAGCCCTTTATTTAGAACAGAACGAACTTGAAAAGTCGCAGAATGCAGCTATGGCCTTGATCCGATCCACCCCGGAGCAATATTGGGTTTCGGCTGGAAGGCAAATTTTGGAGAGTATCCAGGAGGAGCTTTCAGTCAAAAAAGGTGTGTTGGGCTGTCTCCTTCCCCTCAGTGGCCCTTTTGCCATCTACGGACAGGAAGTACTGAACGGAATTGAGCTTGGAATGGGGATGTTCAACGAAACAGGAGATGCTCCTGATCTTGAACTGGTAATTATGGATACCAAAGGCGACCCGGAACTTGCACTAACCGGTCTGGAAGAGCTGGCTAATAATGAAAAAGTGATTGCTGTTATTGGACCCCTTTCCAGCAGGGCCGCCACGGCTTCAGCAAAGAAAGCCCAGACACTGGGAGTCCCGATGATTACCTTTACACAGAAGGAAGGTATTACTGAAGAGGGAGCCATGGTGTTTCGTAATTTCTTGACGCCATCACGCGAGGTAGACAAGCTTCTCGATGTAGCGATACGTCACATGGGTCTTAAGCGTTTTGCCATCCTTTATCCGGATAATTCCTATGGCCAGTTTTTTTTAAATATCTTCTGGGACAGACTGGAGGAGATGGGCGGAATGGTGACGGCCGTGGAGCCCTACAAGACAGATGAGACAGATTTTGCCGAACAAATCAAAAAAATGACAGGCCTTTACTACCCGAGGCCCGAATCTTTGACGCAGGAACTCCTGGCCATGAGGACTCCTGAAGAAGAGGAAAGCATAATATTTCCAGAGGAACCCCAACCTATTATCGATTTTGACATGGTTTTTATACCGGACAATTTTCAGAGAGTGGCCATGATCGCCCCCCAACTGGCATATTATGACGTCCTGGATGTCCTTTTGGCGGGAACAAGCGCCTGGCAGTCTCCCCACTTGATAGAGACGGCTGGAGATTATGTCCAGGGTGCCATTTTTTCATCAGGGTATTTTGAAGGTCTCGGTGATGCGGGGGGGGATTCCTTTGTGGAAGAATACAAGGCAAATTTCGATGCTGAGCCCGGGATCCTGGCTGCCACCGGATATGACACCATCAAATATCTGATGGAGGTAATTTCAGATGAGGACGTTCGAACGAGAAGGACCCTGAAGAAGGCACTCCTTTATTACTATTTCGATGGCGTTACTGGAGGTATATCATTTGATTCCCATGGCGAGGTAGAAAAGGAATCACTTCTTTTGACTATTTCGGGAAATCATTTCAGCGTGTTCCGTTAATCCGTTGATTGGTTTAGTTAGGATTAATCTTCATCGGCTTCGGCCTTCGCTGTTTCTTTATCTTCTTTTTTCTTCTGAGCAATTCTTGAAACCAGAATTCCAATTTCATACAGCACGATCAGGGGCCCGGCCATCATACATTGCGTGATGACATCCGGAGGAGTCAGTATTGCGGCCAGGGCAAAGGTCAACAAAATAGCGTACTTGCGTTTTTGACGCAAGAACTGGGGTGTAACTATTCCCATCTTCGACAGGAAGAAGATAATGACAGGGAGTTCAAAGACGGCACCAAACGCAAAGAGTAGTTTCATGGAGAAGGAAAAGTACTGCTTTACAGACGGGAGGGCCTTTACGTATTCATTGGAAAACCCTATGAAGAATTTAAACCCAAAGGGAAAGACGACAAAATAGCCAAAGAGCGCTCCGCCAACGAACAGAATTGTGGAAGATACGACAAAAGGGATCGCCATTTTTTTTTCTTTCCGGTAAAGGCCAGGAGCGATGAACATCCACAATTGGTAAAAGATCAGAGGAGAGGCAGCCATGATACCTGCAATAAAGGCCACCTTGATATAGGCAAAAAACATCTCAGGCAGGTTGGTGAAAATCAGTTGATCGCCCTCCGGCATCACAGCCTTAAGAGGGGCCACCAACAGTTGAAAAAGCCTTTCTGCAAAGATATAGGCAATGACAAAACCGGCTCCCACACCAATAGCACACACAACAAGCCGTTTGCGCAGTTCCTCAAGATGACTCAGGAAGGGCTGCTTTTCGGCGCTATCCACCATCTTTTGTCTCCTCTGCTTTATCTCTGCCGTTTAACTCCTTTTTCTCTTCCTGAATTTCATTTTCTACCTTTTCGTGGTCTTCAGGTACTTCCTCCATGTCACTATATGTTGGCTCTTCGGTTTCAGTGGATTTTGGCGGCTCCGGTTCTTGTGGCATATCCAGACCGCTAATGGAATCGACCAAATCATCTTTTATTTCATTTAGGTCTTCTTCCACATCCAGGCTATCCTTAATCTCCTGTGTGGCTTTTTTGAATTCTGCCATACCTTTACCAAGCGCTTTGGCCAGGTCGGGCAGTTTCTTCGGACCAATAACAATCAAAGCGATAACCAAAATAATTATCAGTTCCGGCATGCCAATGCCAAACATTATATCCTCCCAATGATGTGTTGCATCTTAAAAATTTCCGACATCTGCTGTTAAATTCACTGCAAGTCGATTGCCAATGCGACCTCATCGCAGTCCGGGAATTTGGGGCATTTCAGGCAATCTGCCCAGATCTTCTGGGGAAATATCGATCTGTCTACCTCCTTGAACCCAAGTCTCATAAAAAAGTCGGGGACATAAGTAAGCGTAAACACCTTCCTTATCCCTAAAGACCGGGCCTCCTGCAGACAGGCCCTGACAAGCTTCGAGCCGAAACCTCTATCCTGTTGGTCTTTGGAAACAGCTAAGGACTTGATCTCAGCCAGGTCCTCCCAGTATACACGCAGGCCACACACCCCGTGTATTGAATGCGCCTTCTCCTTGTTCTCCAGGACAAAATAATCCCTTAAATGATCATAAAGTTCGCTCAAAGACCTTGGTAACAAAAGATCCTGCTCTGCGTAATAATTCAGGATACTGTGGATGGCGGTAATATCGCCTGCAGCCGCTTTTTTGATATGCATTGAAACCTTTATTGTTCTAATTTGATTACAAAACCTTTGATTTTATCCTGTTTGGCCAACAGCATTTCATAATCGCCGGCTTCTTTTTTATCACTGAATCTCCCACACCTCACCCGGTAGTATGTTTTGCCTTTTACATTGACCTTTTTTACGTAAGCCGGATGCCCCCGTTTTTTTAACCGGCCAGCCATCTTGACTGCCTTATTTTCACTGTCAAGGGAAGCTACCTGCAAAGTGTACGCCCCGCCAGTTTCTGTGGACTTGATTTCTCTAACGAGGCTTGCCAGTTCCTTTCTCTTCTTAGTGTCCAGTTGAACATTATCGGTAAAGCCCTTTGTAACAAAACCTTTGATTTTTTCTTTCTGATACAACAGGCTCTTAAAATCACCGGCCTCTTTTTTGTCCTCGAACCTTCCACACTTTACCCGGTAGTATGTTTTACCTTTAACATTGACCTTATGCACGTACGCAGAATAACCTCCACTCTTTAGCTGGTCGGCCATCTTGACTGCCTTACTTTCACTGTCAAGGGAAGCTACCTGCACGGTGTAGGCCCCGCCGGCATCCATAGGCTTGATCTCTCCAGCGGGCCTTGTCTGCCCTCCTCCCTTACTGGAGTTTGTTTGATCTTTTTTCGGAGCTTCAACTTTTACGGCAGAATTTTTATCTGTTTCAAACCGCTTGGCCAGCTCTGTCTGCCTCCCTGCCTTTTTGGCGCCTGATTTATTGTTTTTGGCCAATTCACCTTTTTTAACAGACAATTGATCATAGAACTCAAATTCAGGGTTCTTATCCAGCCCTTTGATGGAATCTAAATCAGATGCTTTTCTATTGCCAACAACACCCTGCAACCTGCCGATTGGGATCCGTAGTTTTGACAGGGTCTCGGCTCCCTGAGGGAAAAAACCCCGGCCCACAAGAATTCCAAGCACAAAAATCCACGCCAGGAGGAATAAGGTCCCCAGGCACCAGAAAAAAAGAGATGTGCGAGAAAGGTCCACCCGGTATCTTTTGCTCTTCTTTTTGGCTTTGGATTTTTTGCGGGCCATGGTCTCAGAACCCTTTTCACATTTTCTCTGGCGCGCTTATGCCCAGGAGTTCAAGTCCGTTGCCTATTACAATCCTTACCGCCCCTACCAGAAACAACCTTGCCTGGCTCAATGCACTATCATGGGTAAGTACCCGATAATCGGGGGTTTTCGTACCCAGGTTAAAGTATCTGTGAAACAAAGCGGCCAGGTCAGTGAGGTAATAGGTCAGACGATGGGGCTCCAGGCTACTGCAGATATCAATTAAAAGGGATGGAAATGAGGCCATGCGCTTGATTAATGCCATCTCCTCGTCTAACACAAGTCGTTCCAGGAGCCCATCCGGTGCATCAGGCAGCGATATTCCTTCCGAGGCTGCCTTCCTGAAAATGCTGCATATTCTGGCATGCGCATATTGGACATAATAGACCGGATTTTCACTGTCCTGTTTTTTTACAAGATCTATGTCAAAATCCAGAGCTGAGTCATTACTCTTGGTGAGGAAGATGAAGCGTACCGGGTCCACACCAACCTCGTCCACCAGTTCCTGAAGTGTGACATATGAACCTGCCCTTTTTGACATTTTTATCTCTTGTCCGGCCCGCCAGAGCTTTACAAGCTGAATCAGCACAACTGATAACCAGCCTTCCGGAAAGCCGTATGCCGAAAGCGCAGCCTGCATGCGGGGGACATAACCATGATGGTCTGCTCCCCAAATGTTGATCACATGTTCAAAACCACGACTCTTTTTATCCAGATGGTAGGCCATATCCGTAGCAAAATAGGTAAATTGCCCGTCTTGTTTCTGAAGAACCCGGTCCTTGTCATCCCCGAATTTAGTCGTAGCAATCCACAGTGCCCCATCCTTCTCATAGAGTTGTTCTCTGTCTTTGACTATCTTAAGGGCATCCTTGAGCTGCCCTGAGGAGTAAAGATCGCTTTCACGGTACCATACGTCAAAGGGGACCCTGAACCGGAGCAGGTCTTGCTTGATCTCATCAAGCATTACTTGTTTGCCCGTTTGGGTACACACATGGATGGCCTCCTCTTCGGGCATGGCCTCCAGATCGATTTCTTCGGATATTGTCTTTGCCAGGTCAAGGATATAGTCTCCATGATATCCTTTTTGCGGGAATGGATGTTCAGGATCAGACATCTGTTTAAACCGGCTGAAAATGGATTCGCCTAAGAGCTTTATCTGTTGTCCCGCATCATTGATATAGAACTCGCGGGCCACATCATAACCGCAAAAGGAAAAAATTCTGGAGAGGGTATCCCCTAATGCCGCACCTCTCCCATGCCCAAGATGAAGGGGACCGGTTGGGTTTGCGCTTACAAATTCAATCATCATTTTTTGATGGTTTCCCGTGTCATTCCGGCCGTAAATTTCTTTGAGCCTTACAATCTCGGACAAAGCTCGATACCATTCCTGTGCCTTGATTCTAAAGTTGATAAAGCCAGGACCCGCTATCTCCGCATTTTCAATGAGATTCCCGTCGTCTTTGAGATGGTCAACTATGACGAACGCAATCTCCCGGGGGCTTCGTTTCTGGCTTGATGCGAGGGTCATAGGCAGATTGGTGGCAAAATCACCATGGGCCGGATTGTTTGGGACTTCTATTACATAATTCGGAAGTGGGGTTTTTGAGAGTATTCCCTGTTGGAAACAGTCGTCAATTGTATTTTCTAAGAGCGCTTTTAGTTTGCTTTTCATCCAAGTTCTTCCTTCTCAGCATCATGTCAGGCAATATATCAATTTCTGTAAAATTAGCCAGAAGCTAACTGATCCTTTATGATAGATCAAGCGCTATGTTATCCAACAGCAATTCTAATCATGAATTTCACCTGGCACGACCGTGGGGCCTCTTTTTATCTGTTCAACCGCCTCGGCCTCCACCCAACCCCTTTTTTTATCTGGCAGACGAATCAGAAACCACCCATCCTCAGACCTTTCGTGATGCACGATAGTCCCTTCGTGGAGTTTAAAAAGAACTGTATCCTGAATATCAGGGCCAGACAGGATATTAACCTCTTTTTCCAAAATAACAGCGCGGCCATCGGTCCACACCTGGTACCATTTTAATCCAAAGGAGGTCCCACCGATGAGCCATAGAACAAGGAATACGAGGGACAGATAGTAGTTCCACTCGGAGCGATGGAATAGCCTTATGAGGAGAATGCCCCAGAAAAGGACGTTTAATATGCCAAAGCCCCAAAAAACCTCCTGCAGGCTCAAAGAGTCCAACCAGAAAAAGGCCATTTGGATAAAGCCTTGGGGTTCGGCAATGGCATCCTGGATCTGATCCCTGGCATGACGGAGATTAAAATTCAGGTCCGCATCTCGCGGCATGAGAATGCGGGCCCGCTCATAGTTAAGGATCGCTTGTCCAAGTTGATTCAGTCGAAAATAGCCATTTCCAAGGTTGTAATAGACGTGCCCGTTTTCATGTCCTGTTCGGGCTAATTGTTCATATCCATCAATGGCATCCTGATAATGACCTTCCTTAAATGCCTGATTGGCCCTAAAAAACAGATCTTCCCATCCATTGGTCCGGGCCTCGGCATCAAGCCCTCGTAAAAAAACCATGGTAAAGACAATTATAGTCAAGTATATGTATCGCAATATTTCACCTAAAAACCTTTAGACGGGATTACAGGATAAACACGATGTTTTGTGTCCTGTACATCATTTTATGAATCCTGTGTTACAACAAGATTAATCTTTTCCCCTGACAGTTAAGCTATGGTTGGACAAATCCAAACGTCATAAATCTACACAGGCTAAAATCCCGCCGTGGCGAGGCTCACATTGGAGCACGCAATATGCTGCTGTACTCAACCACATATGGCATATAGACCACATTTTTCCTCTGCACAAGTCTGCAACGTCATGGTAATTTTTTTTAGTTCTCAATTAAACAGCCAGCCGTAAATCAAAAACAGGATAAATGTTTTGATTTACAAGATTAAATTAATCCAGTTTATCCTGTCAATCCTGTCAAAAAATAGACTGCTGAGCTTTTATGATATATCTTCTCACCGGATTTCCTTCTCAATCTGTTTAATGAGTTTGGGGATATCTCCTCCCATGTCACAGGTCTCCTGTCCTTTTCCTGTATAAATGGCATCTTCAAGTTCTTTAAGAGCGGTCCTCAATCTCTCTGCAGTTGTAGCACTTACTCCCCTTGATACTACAATATCTGCCGCCTCATCCGGCGTCAGAGAACCGAGGGACAGATCAAATCGCTCATTCAGGTACCGCCGGATAGACGAAGTCAGATCGTTTGAGCTGAGTTCTCCTTTACGGCACTGTTGGGTCAAGGCCTTTGCGGCCTTTCTTGCCCTCGCTGCTGCCACTGATACAGTGGTTTTCCTGTGGAATTTTTGAATCAAGAAGGTAGCTGTGTAGGCAAAAAGAGGAATAATTAGAATTATCCAGAAAACTAACCCTCCAATGCCGGACCTGGTTCCAGAATGTAAGTCTTTGATGGATGTATGCGCAGGAAGAATATCGTGCCCTAATTCCTTTACTTCCCGCTTGCCAGGGCCTTCAGTCTTATGTCCCTTTAAAACATCCTGGGAGACCTGAGACTGGGCCTTCTCGACCGGCAGGACAGAAAGGGAAAGGACCGGACTCTTAATAACGCGGTATTGTTTATTTGTAGTATCAAAAAAACTGACCGAGAGGGAGGGGATCTGGTACTCACCTTCTTTTTCGGGCACTAAGGCCCATTTCATAGTCTTTGATCCGGCCAGTCCCTTGGAATCAGTTTCTTCCATCAGAACCGGTTGGTCGGCATAGACCTTGATTTTCTCCAGCTCAGGCAGCTTCAGATCAGGTATACGCTTAACATTTCCTCTACCGCTCAGCAGTACCGTCATGGTCGCAGATTCCCCTGCCCTTATCTTGGACGGCTCCAAATGGGATTTTATTTTATATTTACCCACGAGCCCACTAAAATCGGTTGGCCGTCCTTTTTGGGGAAGAGGGAGCACATTCAATTCCAGAGGCTCGCTTGCGATGGTTACAGGCTTACCTGAAGAAAAAGAAAAAAAAGGGTCATCAAAAAGGCTCCGGGAGGATTTGCGCCTCGACTGGAAGACCGTCATGCTCATTCTTGACGGTCTGATTCCATAAATACCTTCTCTCGAAGAAATCAAAGCATATCTCACCTCCAGGACCTGGTAAGATTGGCCCTTATATACACTCTGATATTCGACTGGTTTCCCGAGTTGTTTGAAGGTCAAATGTTCCGCTTCCGGGAGGCCCAGGGAAATATCGCCGACCCTGGTCTGACGGAAGAGTTTCAGTGTGTATATGGCCTGCTCTTCAACAAAAACCTGTTTGGGCGAAAGCGCGGCGCTTAAAAAAAGAGGCCCCCTGTTAACGTCCGGGGATTGGATCGACTTGACGATTGTCAAGTTCTCAGTATTGCTCTTAATAGTCTTGCCTTTGACCTTCACCTCTGCCGGTCCTATGGTAAAAGTCCCGGGTTCTTTCGGCTGAAGGGCATAGGTGTAATCAACCCCGGCATTGACCTTGCCGTTAATGATCTCAAGGCGGCTTGAAGTCCCGCCTGTCCTGACATTAAAGGCGTCCAGACCCTTTAGTGTGGGTTGCGTGTCGCTTTTACGGGCTCCAGACACGCTCACGACCATAGTTATGGAATCGAGCAGAGTGGCTTCCGGCCGGTCCAGCTTGAGCGTCACAGACACATCTCCACTGGCCAGACAGGGAAAGTGTAAGAAAATATAAAGCAATATTATCAGTAAAATTGATTTTTTCATTTCTAACTACCAATCCTTGCCAGACTTAACCCCCCGTTTTTTATCTGCAGGGATCTGAAACCGCAAGAACCTGGAACGGTCCTCCTTGAGATTATCCAGCAAGGCCTCGGCCTTTTTCCTGTCAAGCACGGCCCCGGGTTGATCAGGGGTTTGATCCTCATCCTGCTCGGCCATGGCTTGAAGTGGCCTTAGGTCCCCTGACAAATCCCTGGCTGTATCCTGTTCTGCCTTTTGTCCCTCATCCGGCCTTTCATGGCTTTTCTCTTTATCATCCTCTTGTTTTTCGGATTGCTTTTGATCTTTACTGTTCTTTTGATCCTGCCCTTGAGCTTGCTTCTGCTCAGGGTCTTCCCCTTTGTCCCCGGAACTGGAATTATCCCCTGTGTCTTTTGATTGGCCAGTCTCTTTTTGGCCCTCCTTTTTTTGTTTCTCAGTCTTCTTTTTCTTGAGTTTTTCCAGTTCCCGCAGGGCAAGTTCTAAGTTATACTTCGCATCCTCGCTCTCAGGATTTGACAAAAGGGCTTCTTTGTATTGTTCCACGGCAGAGTCAAAATTGCCCTCTTTGAATGCAGTGTTACCGAGATTGTAGGCAGCCTTAAACTGAATTTCTTCATTGTCGGATCTTCTTAATACGCTGGAAAATGCGGCCATGGCCCCCTTAAAATCAGAATTCTGGTAAGCGGCGCATCCGCGGTTGTAGCGATAGCGGATATCCTTCGGGTTATCCATATCCGAACGGGAATATGCCTTTTCAGCCTCCTCAAACCGACCCTGCCCATAAAGTTCGTCGGGGCTCTCTGCAGCCAGAGCAAAGCAGGGATAGAAGAAGCCGAAAAACAGAATACCTGTTAATATCTGTAGAGTTCTCATACCATATCACTTTGTTTTATCAGAGATCTCTGAGGTCTCTGTGTGAGGTAAAGTCAACTACCATCCCTAAAAAGGGTGGTTTGAATGGTGACCCTAAAAGAGTCCAAATATGTAAATAAAATGAGTTCGAATGACAAAGGTCAAAGCCCAAATTTCAAATGAATGTCAAATGACAAATGCTAAAAAATATATGTCCACCCATTAATTCAAACACAGCCTACACTGGTGAAGATGCACAATGGGAAAAAGATAAATAGCTGATCGTTTTGGAAAACTTTTTGCCATTGGGGTTTTGGATTTGATTTGATATTTGGATTTTGACATTTGAACTTTATTCCATAGGGCATCACAAATCACTATCTAACACGCTTAGCAGAGCTGGGATTAACAAACTCCTATCGTCCTGTCAAAAAGTATTATTTCCTCTCAAGAATCAGGCCTTCCAGAAATAAGAACAAGAAAGCGGCCAACAGAAAAAATGTAAAACGTTCTTCATAAACCTTGATCTTACCGCTCTTGAGAGTCCGGGCCTCTGTCCTGGATTTGATCCCTTCAAAATAAAGAACATCCAGGTCCAGATCCCCGGCCACAGATCGTGCATATGTCCCCCCGGCCGCGGAGGCGATCTTGTTAAGGCTTTTTTCTTCAAGCTTGGATAAAATCAGTTTGCCCGCGGCATCCTTTTTAAACCCGCCTTTTCCATCCCCGGCAGGAATCGGCCCTCCCGCTGTCTCTCCCATGCCAAAAACAAATATCTTGACCCCCTTGCCGGCTGCCTTTTGGGCTGCCTCAAACCCTTTCTTTTCGTTATCCTCCCCATCTGTGATGAGGAGCATGACCCTGTCGGTTTCCGTTTTAAAATCAAAGGAGGAAATAGCGGTTTCAATGGCAGCTCCAAGATCTGTCCCTGGAACGGGGATAAGATCCGGTTGCAGCGCGCCCAGGAACATCTGGAGCGCGGCATAGTCCAGTGTTAAAGGGCACTGAACAAATGCAACCCCTGAGAATGCCACCAGGCCCACCCGGTCCCCCTGTACTACCCGTAGAAGATCCAGGATCTCCCTTCTGGCCCGCTCAAGTCGATTAGGTTTGATGTCCTCCACCAGCATGCTGGGCGAAACATCCACAAGGATCATGATGTCCACGCCCTTTTGACTGACCTCCTGGTAATGACTCCCCCAGCGTGGACCTGCCAGTGCAAAAACCATGAAGCCCAAAGAAATCAGCAAGAGAAGCCCCTTTACGAACCGGCGCCCCATCTGATCCTTTCCAGTCAACCGGATCAAAAGATCAGGATCGGCAATCCGATCCATGGCCTTCTTTTTTTGCCGGCCGTGGACCACAAGGACAAAGGCGGCCACAGGTAAAAGCCACATAAAATGCAATATCCACAAATGGGCAAACGTCATGGAATCACCCTTAAGATAGTGGCCCTCAGGAAAATTTCCAGCCCGAGCAAAATAAGTGCCGGGATAAGAAAGTAGTAATAGAGCTCCCGGAAATGAAAAAATTCCTTGACCTTGATCTCGGTCTTTTCCTGCTGATCTATAATATCGTATATCTCTGACAGCCGGTCGCTATCGGCCGCTCTGAAATACTTTCCCTGCCCGATATTTGCCACACTCATTAACGTCTTTTCATCCAGATCAACCCTCTGATGAACGATGCGGGTGCCAAACAATGTCTTAACCTTGAAAGGGGCTGGCCCCTTCCCTCCGACACCAATGGAATAGATCTTTACACCCAGCGCCCGTACCGCATCAGCAGCCTGCTCGGGTGTTATGCTGCCTGCATTACTTCTTCCGTCCGTAAGGAGAATCAGGATTCGGGACTTGGCCTTAAGGTCTTTTAGCCTTTTGCCTCCGATGGCAATTGCTGAGCCAATTGCGGTTTGATCACCGGCCATGCCGATCTCCATTTTTTTCACCAACCCCAGAAGGAGCCCCTTATCCATGGTCAGAGGAGACTGGGTGAAGGCCTCTGCTCCAAAAACCACAAGGCCGATCCTGTCCATTTCCCTTTTCTCAATAAAATCACTGACTACCTTCTTAACAGCCGTAAGTCGGGAAACCGGTTCCCCATCTAACTGAAAATCCAGGGCCTGCATGGAGCCTGAGGTGTCAAGGCAGAGTACGATATCTACTCCTGGAGACCGTATGTCCCTGGAGACATTATAGAACTGGGGCCGGGAGGCAGCCAGTATCAAGAGGACGAGGCAAACTGCCCTGAACACCATAGGCACCCTGCCCAAAAAACGATTGCCACTCCCCGCCAACTGGGCCAATCCGGAAGCAGTGGAATATGTGATGCTTGAGGGTTTTCTCCACAGGGAAACTGCAACCCATCCCGCCACAACAACAAGCATGAATAGAAGCACCGGGTAGGCAAACCTGAAGATCATGAGGAGGTCCTCTGCATAAGCGCTAAGTTGTTTTGTAAACGTTCACAGGTTGCATTCATTCCATACGGAGTTGTTTTGAAAGATGAACATCGAACATCGAACATCCAATCACGCCAAGGCGTGAAATAAAAAAACAAACATCCAATGCAAAACATTCAACCACGCCAAGGCGTGGTTTCTTTTCAGCCGTTTTGATACTCGTAACAAAAATCTTAATTAATTCTTTTATTTCCTCTAAAATATCATCTAATAGTTCAAGTTTTTTAATTAGTGGTACACACTTTTTTCCATTCGACATTCGATGTTGGACGTTCGACCTGCCCGCAATGCCTTTGGGTCGTCTCGGTAGAATGTCCTTGTGTCTTGGCCCGGTGTCAATGATCATTCCACTATCCTTTGTGATGCATGGCAGGCG
>JAUWMY010000323.1 GCA_030612945.1 Desulfobacteraceae bacterium | reverse complement strand
TATGTCTTTTGAAAATTGAAAGAATTTCTTAAAATATTCAATTTGGCTGTGGCATAAATCCTACGCAAACATGATGGGATTTTGAAATATAGGTACTAACCCGGATAAACCGGAAAAGTGCCTAAAGTGATCTAAAGTTATTGTAGCCACCGAGAGATATATGTTTTTCCCGTCGTTGGTGGAATCAGATAGGGAAACGCAAAAGAACTGCATTTACAAGTACAATAATGATGGTCTTGTAAAAAGCCAAAAAGCTCGAGGTTTGGACCAATGCCCTCAGGGCTAACTGCTTAAAATAATTCGCAATCCCTAAATTCCTAAATCCATGTAAAAAGGACTTTTTACATGGGCGTCAATAAAAGTATGAGGAGGATAATACTCATGACACCGAGAGGAGAAGGAGCAGGAGGAGGTAGAGGACAGGAGCCATCTGGAAGGGGAAGAGGTATGGGCGGTGGCCAGGGCCTCGGTCCCGGGGGAGACTGCGTCTGTCCCAATTGTGGTGAAAAGGCCCCCCACGAGCGTGGGACACCCTGTTTTGAGATCAAATGCCCTAAATGCGGAACACCTATGACAAGGGGCTAAGTGTTTTAATTAACCCCTTAAACCATCCCGCAGTAGCGGGATGGCCCCAGCTGTGCTATGCGTGTTAGATAGTGATTTGTGATGATCTATGGAATAAAGTTCAAATGACAAAATCCAAATGTCAAATCAAATCCAAAACCCCAATGTCAAAATGTTTTCCAAAACGATCAGTTATTTATCTTTTTCTCATTGTGTATCCTCACCAGTGTAGGCTGCGTTTGAATTAGTGGGTGGACATATATTTTTTTCATTTGTCATTTGACATTCATTTGAAATTTGGGCTTTGACCTTTGTCATTCGAATCCATTTACGTATTCGGACCCTTTTAGGGGTGGTAGTTGACTCGAATATTCGATGACTTGTTTAATACCAGGTCATCTTTCCAGTATCCCGAACAAGCTTTAATCCCTAAAGAGAGCTAAAATTGATGGATCAGCTCATTTAGGGATTTGATACCCTGGAAAACTGTTGTCTTTTGCGCTCAGTTGGAGCACAATGAAGCGTCAAATTCAGCCCCTGCCTATTACTGCAAGAACGCCACGAAAGGAAGAAAAGAGGTTATGGCCAACGATTTAGACGATTTTGTGCAGGATTTGCAAAACCAGATTTACGATGAAACAAGAGAAGCCTACGGTGATGTAGCCTTCGAGAGGTGGCTTCATCCTCTTTACATGGGCACCATTGAAAATCCGGATGGGTACGGGCAACTCACCGGATCATGTGGTGATACCATGCAAATTTTCTTGAAATTACAAAACAACCATGTCACGGAGGCGTCTTTCCAGACGGATGGTTGTGGATCAAGCGCGGTATGCGGTTCATTTGCGGCTGAGATGGCCCTTGAAAAGACTCCTGACGAAATCCTGGAGATCACCGGGAATGTTATTTTGGAAAAACTGGGGGGCCTGCCAAAGGAGGAAGAACACTGCGCCTTTCTTTCGGGAGACACTCTTCAGGAGGCCCTGAATGACTATATGGTCAAACAAACACGCCGACGATAGCAGAGCCAACTGCAAATATCTTGAACTAAGAAAGGGGGAATCTTATGGGCAAGTTTCTTTTTGTTATGACCAGAGGGATTGAAGATCCTACGCGTGTAACCCGTGCCCTTCAACTGGCCAAGGTGGCCAAAGAGCAGGACCATGATGTTAATATTTTTTTAACAGATGATGCAGTAGTCATTGCGAAGCCTGGCATGGTAGATCAAATCAAGGCCCCTACCGGAGACGAGGCCAAGCCCTACCTCGACTTTCTAATAGAGAAGGAAGTCCCTATCTACGTCTGAATCCCATGTGCCAAGAATCGCCAGGTTGGCGAGAGCGATGTGGTCAAGACAGCCCAGTTTGCAGGAGCACCCAAGCTAATTTCCATGTCTGAGGGCGCGACTGTGTTTACCTTTTAGACATATAACCTGAGAAACAACAGTGCGGCCGGTTCTAAAACCGCCCCAATCTGAACCTTTAGCTTTTCTTTTTACCCCCACATTTTGTCTCGATGTTCAGTAGGCCTGTCGATCAAAGAGGGTATTTTTTCGATATGGGAATATTGTCAATGTCCTTTACAATCTCCCTCAACGTCTCAGCCACCACGCATAAAAAGCACCCTGAAGTCAAGCACCATAACATTCAGAAACAGCGATGGAGAGCCGGAACTTGCCCTCTGTATAAATTCTCATGTAACGGGCATTCTCAACTTCAATTCAGCAATTCAAGCTTGATGGAATTAGGGCAGAAAATAATTCGAGAATCTGAGAAAGACTTTAATATCATACTTGGTACAAACCAATGGATTGGAAATCCTAAGGTAGCTTTGATTAGAATTACATTATGCCTCGAGAGGGGGGAAAGTAATTTATGGTGCAGAAGCTGAAAGATATATCTGAGGCCCTGATTAAAGGTCAGGCGCCTTTGGTTAAAGAACTTGTGCAGACCTGTTTGAGCAATGGGGTGCCACCGCAGGAGATCTTGAGCGAGGGTCTTATCGCCGGTATGAACGTGATTGGTAAACGGTTTAAGAAAGATGAGATCTTCCTGCCCGAGGTTATGATTGCGGCCCGCGCTATGAACGCCGGACTTGATATTCTTGATCCAATACTGAGCAAAAGTAATATCGAGCCAAGGGGGAAAATTGTCTTGGGCACTGTGCGTGGCGATCTCCATGATGTGGGCAAAAACTTGGTATCCATGATGTTTCGGGGAGCGGGCTTTAAGGTGATCGACCTTGGTATAGACGTGCCTGATGAGAATTTCGTCGATGCAGTTCAGGAGAATCACCCAGATATTCTGGCGCTTTCAGCCCTGTTGACCATGACCCTGCCCATGATGAAAACCACAATTGAAGCTGTGGAGGGTGCCGGGCTTAAAGATGAAGTGGTGATCATGGTGGGAGGCGCCCCTGTGACACAGAAATTTGCTGATCAGATCGGGGCACACGGCTACGCCCCGGATGCGGCTACGGCCGTGGATAAGGCCTTTGAGCTGATGGCTGCAACGGGTTGAAGGGTTGAGATAGGAGAGAGGTGGAAAGATGGAAGAAATGACTTCACGAGAAAGAGTAATGGCCACGATGAATCATCAGGAACCCGACAGGGTGCCTCTTTATTCTTTTTCGGTTGATGCCAAGTTCATCAAGGCCTTTGGGGACGGCAATGCCTTAAAGACATATGAAGTGATGGGTCTGGATTCTTTTCCTATCAGGGCCCAGAACTGGTGTCAGGGCATGCCGGCAATGGCTTCTCTGGTAATGGATATCCCGGAGGAAAATCAGACGGCTGGAGGGGCCTTTGGGGGATGGGACGGTATCGATGAATTCGGCCGCATATGGAAAAAGGGCTCTTACATAGGGGGAGCCTTAAAAACCAGGGAGGATATTGACAAATACATTCCCCCTCTGAAGCTCGAGGAACGAACCCCGCCGGGTGTGATGGAAAAGTATAAGGAGTTATACCCTGACAAGGCTTATTGCCTCAATTCTCACACAGGCCCATTTGGCCTTACTATGGAAAGTATGGGCTTTGAGCACTTCTTCTACTCCCTTTTTGATGATCGCGACCTTGTAAAAGAAGTGATTAAGCGCAGGACCCAGTGGTTTATAGATATCTGTATGTATGCGCAGGATCTGGGGGCGGATTTTGTGGTCATGGGTGACGATGTTGCTTATAAAGGCAAGACTTTCGTATCCCCGGATGATTTCAGAGAGTTGGCCATTCCTCACTTCAAACGTATCGTTGACGCATTAGATATTCCGGTTATCTGGCATTCGGACGGTTTTATTGAGCCACTTATTGATCTGGCTATTGAGGCAGGCTTCAAAGGTCTTCACGCCATAGAACCGGTGGCCGGAAATGATCTGGGACGCGTTAAAGAGAAATATGGAGACAAACTGGTTCTCTTGGGGAATGTAGACTGTGTAACCGTTTTGACCACCACAGACCTCGATCTTGTTCGGAAGGATGTGGATCGCTGTATGGGACAGGCCAAAAAAGGCGGCGGATACATGTTAGCCACAAGCAACTCCTTGCATACGAGTTGTACCCTGGAAGCCGTAAAAGAAATGTATCGCTACGGTGCAGAAGTGGGGAAATACTAATTT
>JAUWMY010000292.1 GCA_030612945.1 Desulfobacteraceae bacterium | reverse complement strand
AGGTATGAATTAGAAAAACACTACCTTACAAAAGGTAAGCAATTTCTTTGCCAAGCTTGAGAAAATAATTTTGATATTATGGTCATCTGACTATAACTATATGGAATTTAAATCAAAATTATTAAAAAATAAGTAAACGCTTCGTCTATGGGCATCATTATAAACCCAAGATGCTTTCCCGGCCTGTGACTAAATCGTAACCAACCGCGCAAGTGTTGTAACTCGCTGTCCGTAAAGTGCCTGCATGTTCCGAACTTCACAAATGCAAAACTCTTGCCATATTGATACGTCAACAATATAGTCAAATATTCTATATAGTTATCTTTACACTACACAAAAACCCGGTCAAAAAACATAAAATATTGTCAAATTCTTTTGAAATCCGTCAAAAAAGTAACCCTGAACCATATCCAGACCCGGCAATATTATCCACACCATTTGTTCCCAATCTTCACATATGCTTCAACAGCTTCTTCGATTTTCGAAATATAACAGAACTCGTCCAGCTTATGTGCCATTGCGGGCTCTCCTGGACCGAGAATTAATGTTGGTGGATTTCCAAGAGCCGGTGTGAGCACAGAAGCATCAGTAAAATAAGTGACTCCGCGTGCTACAGGACGTTCCCTGCAAAATGGTTCCATTATATCGAACACCTCTTGTACCCATTCGTGTCCGGGTTCCGTTATAATGCTTCCGGCGTCTACTATCCGCTCTATTCCCACTTCTTGCCCCAGATAAGATTGCAAGTTTTCGTAAACGTCCCTATTCCTTTGATCCGGAATCGTTCGGATATCAACACCGATAACAGCCCTGTCGGGAACAGAATTTATATTCATTCCGCCTGAAATTGTTCCTACGTTGAGAGTTGGGGCACCAAGCAGTGGATGAGGGGGAATGTCAAATTTGTATGCCTGAAGTTGGGTCACAACCTGTGCAGCCTTGTAAATGGCATTTTCACCCTGTTCCGGCATGGAGCCGTGCGCTGTGACACCGGATGTGCTGACTTCCAGCCAGAGCGCACCCTTGTGCCCGACCAGGGGATAGTTCGAAGTCGGCTCACAAATAAGAAGGGCCCCGGCCTCTCTCAGCGCATTGCCAAGTCTGGCAAGATGATGCGCTCCCTGGCAGCCTGTTTCTTCACTGGCAGTGCAGACAAGGGTTATCCCGGCTTTCCTGTTTGCTATATTTGCCAGACGCAGTGCCGCGACGACTATTGCAGCAAGGCCCCCTTTCATATCGGAAGATCCTCTTCCAAACACTTTGTCCCCATCAACTTCGCCACTGAAAGGGTCTTTTTCCCAGCGATTGCCTCCAAGAGGTACGGTATCCATGTGTCCAGCGAAACAAATTGGAGCTTTGTCCCCGTAACTTCCTATTTGTGCAATGAGACTCGTTCTTCTTTCACTAAACTCGTAAAGTGTGACCTTGAATCCTCCGTCTTCCAACAATCTGGCGATGTATTCTGCGCAATCGCGCTCCTGGCCAGGTGGATTGACAGTATTAAAAGATATCAATTTACGCGTCAAAGAAAGGCAATTTATATATGGTTCCATGGTTCTATTATACTCCTGTCTCCTAACCCGGACATGCCGGTTGTATTGTAGCGAAGATCCCGCCTTTAGTCTCTTTCCTTGACATTAAATTACCATTAGGTTACTATAACTTTGTTTATAATAAAACAAATTTTAACATTTTAAAGAGGGAATGGGAATGCTGAAAAGGACAAGGAGCGAGAACGATGTCATGGATCCTGCCCCCAGCCCTGTCTCAGCGACAGGAAAAACAATTATTGGCAAGCAGGTCGCTATTGAGGGGGGCATCCAGGGAAGCGAAGATCTGGTCATTGATGGCACGGTGAGGGGCAGCATTGAGCTGGAAAAGTTCCACCTTACTGTTGGTCCTAAGGGCAAGGTGGAGGCCGAGATCCGTGCAGGCAACGTGACCGTCAGCGGCCAACTTAAGGGCAATATAAAGGCCCTTGACAGGGTTGACATCACAAAGGATGCTGACTTTAACGGTGAGATCAAGGCCAAACGCATATCCGTGGAAGACGGTGCATACGTTAAGGCGGTTATCGAGGTGGAGCGTGAGTCCCAGAAGAAGGTCGAGCCAGTCGGTAAGGCGATTGATTCGTTTGCCTCAGCACCAGGTAAGGAGTCAATCCCCCTGGTTAGCGAGGGAGACAAGGGGAAATAACCTTTGGCCACTTTTACTACCTTAGCCGAGCGGCCTAAAGAGCACCCAGATCCTGATGCCACACAGGTTTATTACACCAGCAATGTTCTGCGCCTTTTCGCCGAATACCTTGAGCGGCGGCAGGATACGCAGGTCCTGGACCTAGGGCCGATCTGCGAAGAAACCATAGCCTTCCTTTCCAGAAGAGTGAAAAGGCTCTATGTTTGCGACATGTTTCTCCGTATGGACAGGGACCGCCGTAGGGGCATCCCCCCCGGCCGGGCATGGCGCCACCTGGACTATCCGCCTCAGAGCTTCGATGGGATTCTGCTTTGGGAACTGGCGGATCGCCTTGAAGAGCGTGAGGCACGAAAGCTTGCTGAGCTGTGTTACACCCTGATAAAGCCGGGTGGTAAGGTCGTAGTGTTTGTCCCGGGTGAGCAGGCGGTTCAGGATGTTGTGAATGCCTTCGTGATCGGGGATGGGTTCCGGTTGTACCTCCGTCCTCAACCACATCTGGACCTTCCATTGCGGAAACGCCAGAACCGGAATGTGCTTGGTATGATGGCCCCCCTAAAATCAGTCAAATCATTCATTTACCGCAATGGACTAAGAGAATTTCTCTTCCAGCACGATTAAAGTAATCCCCGCGTCTTCCGCTGTACACATCAATATTAGTCTACTTTCAAAAGCCGAAATATAGAATTGCTACTGAGTGTTTTACTTTTTTGCCTGTATATTCGCCGGAGCATCGCGGATTAGTGTGAAAACCAGGTCGGGAACATAGCACAAAAGCATTGTAGGGTCGGGTTTCATACCCGACCGGGGTTGCGGTGGCATATAAAATGCCACCCTACATGATGTGAGCAAAGGCTTACACACTAATCCGCGATGGGCCTATTCGCCTACGGCTAAGTATCAGAAAAAATACAACATATAGTATCAATCGTTCTTGAGTATACTACATATATATAAATTATATAAATCACCATTAATTTATAAAAAAGTGCTTGACAAATAATATTATATATGTATAATTACATATAACTTGAATCAAATATATTGTGATGATCAAACACTGGGGGGGATAAATTGGGCCACAACCTGGTAAAAAAAATCAGAGAAGAGCGTCTTATGAGTAAGGCAGAGCTTGCCCGGAAAGCCGGTGTTTCTCCCTTGACCATGGACAGGGTTGAGAAAGGGAAAAGTTGCCGGATGGAGACAAAGCGGAAGATTATACTGGCCTTTGGATATAAGCTCTCTGAAAAAGACAAGGTTTTTCCGGAGGACTAATTGTAAAACTGTTTCGTAATCGTATGTATGGTTCCTTTTATCAAGAGGGGTACTAAAATGGACAGTAGAGGGCGAATTGAAAGAAGAAAACATAGGCGCTTTCAAGTGCAAGACATAGCATTTGCAGTGCTAAGGGACCAGGGTAGGCAATTAGGACAAATTATGGATATCAGCATGGGAGGGCTCGCATTTAATTATATTGCGGGCGGAGGTAATGCCGATAGTGCATTTGAGCTGGACATACTGTTGGCCTACAAGGGTCTTTATATGAAAAAAATACAGTTTAAGACAATCTCTGATTTTCAGATTGCCAATAAATCTCCCTTCAGCCCCATGACAATGAGGCGACACGGTGTAAAATTTGGTAAACTAACGCCGAAACAGACATCTATGTTGAAAAATTTTATACAGGAGCATACAATAGATAATCTGGATGCAAACCCGATGATGGGGTTAGAAGAAAATATGGGAGAAGTCAGTAACTCTTTATGATTATATAGGGTTAAACGTAAATGTGTAAAATTACGAAGCAATTTATGGTTTTATTATTAATCGTGAGCCTGGGACTTGTCCCATTCGGGTCTGTTGCCCTGGCAGAGGATCAACATGATGAGGAAAAAGGCATCAGGATGGCCACGGATATCCTGTTGGTCAGGCCTCTGGGATTTGTTGTAACTGTGGGGGGCACCGTCCTTGCTATTGTGGCCCTCCCTTTCTCACTCCTGGGCGGCAACACCCAGGAAGTCTTCCAGTATCTGGTAGTAAAGCCTGCAAAATTCACTTTTGTAAGACCGCTGGGAGACTTTGAGTAATCCCTTAAACCATCCTGCAGTAACGAAATGGTCCCAGCTCTGCTATGCGTGTTAGATAGTGATTTATGATTCCCTATGGAATAAAGTTCAAATGACAAAATCCAAATGTCAAATCAAATCCAAAACCCCAATGTCAAACCCGTGCTGTTTTCATCAGTTAGCCTTGAACCGTGAACCATGG
>JAUWMY010000326.1 GCA_030612945.1 Desulfobacteraceae bacterium | reverse complement strand
GTTTTATGCATTTGGTGTTAATCCGTTGAAAACACGGGATACAATAAATATTATCATGATATTCAACAGCACGATCTATCAACACCTCATGATGACAGCCATGGCAGGTGTGATAAAGGGTGGGCATCTCAGTAAATACCTCCTTACATTCAACCTCCTCCACATCAAACATATCCCCAAAATTCAACGCAAATAGTACCCTGATTCTATTATCAAGAAGCCTCTGATAGTCCATCACATCATCAAATGTTGCTTCTGATTTTGTGATCTTCTCCCAGAGTTTCCGGTATTCATCTTCATCTCCATACCGGAGTTTTTTCAAAGACAACCTGATACCCTTCTTTTTATCCCACAACAGGAATGTATAGTTATGCTTCCCAAAGTCAAAGACCTTTAAACGCTGATTTCCAAATGTAATCCCAAGCAAGACCTGAATAGCATCTATTGCTGACGTGCAGTTTTCCGTAATTATAGAAATGCTACCATCAGGAAGGAACTTTTGGGCATACTCACACACCCTGCCACCGATCACAAGCTCGGGAGAGAGGTGTCCATGAAAATCCACTACCCTCTTAAGAGTCACATTGAGCAACATTCTCCTATCCTCCCTGTACAGGAACATCAATTCTTTATCATTTAAAACTCGAAAGCTTAATACCCAACAGCCTGCATTAAGTCGGCCTTTTGAATTGCTGTTGAGAAAGCAAAAGTAGAGAAAATAGACCTCTTCATCTTCGGTCCTGACCAAAAAGGCATTTATATGACAATTTGGTTGAGTTCTGAAACAGCCCAGAATCTCTCTGGTAGCATGCCTTTTTCTTTTATGTGTAAATCCAACAGGCAACTTACGATTATTATCCAAATCTACGATTACTTTCTCCTGGATATATTCAAGTAGATCATATCGGACAGACCTTATTGCCTCTATTGCATTCATAACTCTCAAAACCTTATTCCTATCAAAAAACAAAAAGCCAGAAAGACTGACAGGTCTTCAAACCTGTTCTCACCTTCCTGGCTTTAGTAAATTAAGTAAACTGGATGCTGTAACTTCTTATAACACCCTTGATTATTGAGCACTGCAAGGATCAGTTGTTAATGATCATGATCATGAATTTCCGCATCATGTCCCGCATGGTCATGATCGTGAGATCCGTGGTCCCCGGTGTGATCATGGTCGTGTACGTGCGTATCACTACTATGCGTGTGCTCATGTTTGTGTTCATGGAGATGATCATGGGTGTGGATGTGGGAGTGTTCGTGTGTATGCCTCTCACCCCCAGGATGGACATGTTCATGCGTATGTGTGTGCGTATGATCATGCCCGTGCACATGTTTGTGTTCATGAGTGCCTTCCATAATTATCCCTCCTTTCATAGGATTTGAAAGCCCTTCGTAGGTTCTTTTAATTAATTTTAAAAACTTCGGACCAAATTGTCAAGATGTAATTGTTCGCGTGAGAAAAATATTTGAAAGGGTAACCCCGCGTTCCGCGGGGCCCCGACAGCGGGATCTACGCTCCGCTCCGACAGGCAAGGGCAAAAAGATCAACAGGATGAAAAAGCATCTTGTTCTTCTTGTGAATCCTGTCAAAAAAATGGCTGAACTATTACCTCAATTGAGTTAAACTCAATTGAGGTGGTACTTGGTATCCGGTACTGGGTACTGGTTTAGAGGAATATTTTTCATTTTTGTATCTCTATCAGGGAAGTAATATAAGATAAGACGTGAAACACCTTAAAACCAATGCCAGATATTTACCCCGTTAAATTCGAAGACGATTTAACTGGGGACCAATACCCAATACCACATAATTGAGCATCACTCAATTAGGGTATTATAATGTTAGATTTAAACGTTTAGAATTAAGATTACAGTACATGAAATCCTGGCCGAGGCGAGCACAGGCGCAGATGGCATACTCTGGTGCGAGTCCCGCCTGCGCGGGACTTTAGCCGGTATGGGTTTGCAAAGTTAGTTTTAATTCAGAAGCAAGCTGGCTTTTTCGATGGTGGCCGCTACAAGGCTGCTCAGTCTGTGAAGCAGCAAATGGTCTTCCTTTCGGAATCCGTCATGGAGTCCGAGATTGGAGTCCACGTAAATTCCACCGCGGATCTTTGAGTTGCGAATCATCGGGACACACAGGACAGATCTGGTTTGGGATTTTTGCTCCTTATCTGAATTATCATCTGGCGATTCATAAATTATATTTGATAACTTGATCGCTTTACCATCCCGTGCAACCTGGTTCAACAGGGCCTTGCTGAAACTGGCAGTCCCATTGCCCTGGCCTTCTCGTGATCTGGCAATCACCTGTTTGACTTGCGCTTTTTGATTGTCGAACAGGACGATGGCGGCTTTATTAATTCTCGGCAGAACATCGAAGAGATAGTTCAGAGCGTTTTCAAGAATTTCATTGATATTAACTGTTTGCTTCAATAGTTCAGATGTTTTGGAAATGAACTCCTGTTCCTTTGGCGATGTAGACCGTCGTTCGTCTTCTGTGGGTAACCCCTCATTTTCATTTGTGTGAATATTTGGGTGCCGGGCTTTTGCATCCTTTTCACTCAAAGGGCTGCTTGCGAGGACCCCTTTTAGATGCAGGACGGTATTTCCAATAGTGATTGTATCTCTTTCGTCTACCTGAAATGCCTCGCCCGGTTCAATAAGATCACCGCCAATGAATGTGCCGTTGGTGCTTTTTAAATCTTCGATGAAGAATATGTTCATCTCACCGCCAGCATAGATCTTCAGGTGCTTCCGGGAAACTGTTAAGTCCTTGATTTGGATGTCGTTAGTTGCTGACCTGCCAAGGAAGATGGTCTTTTCCTCTAAATCAAAGGCCCGGTCTTTTTTATCGGATTCATCTTGAATGTAGAGCTTAGGCATAATCTGTTTACCTCCTATTTTCTTATCATCCCCAAATCAATAAGATACAACTAATTATAGGGGAATCACGCATTACAATTTTTTTTAAAAAGATTTTCTCTTTAGTTTTTATTGACCATCACCTGGGGTCTTTAAGACCTTACAGATGTTTAGATTACTTCACTATGTGCCAATTGATATTCTGTATGCTTCTTGTCTCTGCAAAAACTGTGCAAAACAAGGCTATGTGTTATATTTTTATAAATTCAATGAAAATGCAGCAGGTTACAGACAGGTCAAAAAAATACAAGAAAGGTATTGTGTGGGGTATGGAAAAAAATTTCACACTATCAAATTCCATTAGTTGGTAAAAATTTACACATTTTTTTGGGGTAGGGTGATAGGAGGTCTTTCAAGAGGGAACACAGACCTTGCGGTTCAGGCCCGGTTTTTAAGCGCACTCTTTGCCTTCTTATGGGCGGTCCGCAAGCCCTCTTCTACCCTGCGGCAGTGGTGATCCATCTCCTCTGCGCAGGCTTTTTTCGGGAAGTAAATCGGCTTATCTATAAAGATTACCTGGCGGGAGAAGGGGAGGGGGAGATACACCTGGTTCCACGTCTTTTTAAACACAAACCTGCGCGTTGATGCTACTCCTACCGGAAAGAGAGGCACGCCCGCTTTCTGGACCACCCGAACGATGCCTGGCTTGCAAACGCCGCGGGGTCCTTTAGGGCCGTCCACTGCCAGTACCACGTTATGCCCGTCCCTCACCGCTTTTATCAAGGCCAGGAGACCTCCGACTGCCCCTCGTGAGGAGGAGCCTCGTGTCACCCTGTAGCCCAGGGACCGTGTCGCCCTTGCCATTATCTCACCGTCCTTGGAATGGCTCACCAGGATAGTAAGACCTAAACTGCCAAAACGGGACACAAGCGCCAGTTCATCTCCATGCCAGTGGGCAACGCCGCAAACGAGGCCCTGACCCTGCTCCATTCCGATAAGCTCTGTCCGAACTAAGCTTGATAAGAATTTCAGTACATTTGCGGCCCACACAGGCCAACGCTCGTCAAGCCATTGTTTGTGAAAGGAAATGGTCATAGTGTTATTACCTGAATCTTGCACCAACTATCTACTACGGCTTGAAGCGCTTTGCCTTTAAAGCTCGTTTCATGATTTTGATCCTCACCATATAGGTAATATGCCTGCGGGTCAAAATCACTCCAACTTCGCTTTAAACACAAGGCTTT
>JAUWMY010000079.1 GCA_030612945.1 Desulfobacteraceae bacterium | reverse complement strand
ACCACTACGATCGCGCTAAAACTAAACCGACGTCCCCCCTTGACAACCTTTGCCACCCGGTTGATATGAACAATTTTTTCGACTAACTGATTTTCATCTTCTTCCTTGAACAATGAATTTCTCCCCTACTTTCCAGTATTTAGTTACTTGTTGTTTATGATCTCCCGCGCGGGGGATGCCCCTTTTTCCCGCTCTAAAACTCCAGTCCATTCTTGCGCGCGGCCTCAGAAAGGGCCTTTACCCGACCATGGTACAAAAAACCGTTTCGATCAAAGACAACCTTTTTGATCTCTTTCTTGAGCGCCGCATCAGCAACAGCAGCACCAACCACTGCTGCCCCTTCCTTGTTCCCGGCATTCTTCCCTATCTTCGATCCAAGCTCCTTGGACAATGAAGACGCGCCCGCCAAAGTCCTGCCTGTGGAATCGTCTATGATTTGGGCATAAATATGCCTGGAACTTCTGAAAACGCATAAGCGGGGTTTCCCGGTAATGCCTCGCACCTTTTTCCTTACCCTTTTTTTTCTCCTTACCCGCGTCTCCGCTCTACTAACGGCACCCATGCTCACAACCTCTTAGTTCGTGTTGTTTATAATTGCCTGTACTTCTCTTGGAATCCCCACCCTACGTCCTTCGGGACCCCAGTTTGCAATGCTGGAATATTGGAGATTCCTTCTATTTGGCTCCTGCCTTGCCAGCCTTTCTCCGGATCATCTCCCCAGCATATTTGATCCCTTTGCCTTTATATGGCTCTGGTTTTCTAAAACTGCGGATTTTAGCCGCAGTCATACCCAAAAGCTCTCTGTCAATTCCGCTCAAGGTGATTTTAGTCTTTTCAATTTTCGCATCTATTCCCTCAGGTAACTCAAAATTTATAGGGTGTGAATACCCCAGATTAAAAACCGCGGTCCTCCCCTTCAACTCGGCCCGATATCCCACACCAACAATTTCAAGAACCTTTTCAAATCCCTTTGTAACACCTGTTACCATATTATCAATCAGGACCCTGAAAAGCCCATGGATAGATCTTGATTCTCTGCTTTCATCGACTACCGAAACAGAAATACTGTCGCCCTCCATGTCCAGCTTAACGTCAGGGTGAACACTTAGGCTGAGCTCTCCTTTTGGCCCTTTGATTATGAGCTGGTCCCCTTCAAGCCTGACCTCAACACCCTTTGGTATGGCAATGGGCTTTTTGCCTATACGTGACATTTAAACCTCCAATTAAAAAAAATCGCTGGGCGATTTTATTACCACACTGAGCAAAGGATCTCCCCACCAACACGCATGTCTCTGGCCTGCCTGTCCGTCATAAGCCCCTTTGAAGTGGAAACAATATTGATCCCGTATCCGTTCAACACCTTCGGGACGTCTTTGTATCCTGAATAAATCCGGCAGCTTGGCTTGCTTACCCGCTTGGCTCCTTCAATAATAGGGACACCTTCTTCATCGTATTTCAAAAAGATTCTTATAAGTCTGTGCCGGCCATCAGAAATGATTTTATGGTTTCTGATATACCCTTCAGACTTCAAGACCTTGGCTATATCTCTCTTCACTTTCGAATTCGGCATATCCACAGTCTCATGGGCGGCCCTAAGGGCATTCCTGATTCTTGTCAGCATATCGGCAATGGGATCAGTCATTGTCATTGTTTCTGCTCCCTAAAGTTATTTATAGAATGTATCATCAATATACGGAGGCAATTAGTGCTTACTGCCTACTCCTTACTGCTTACTATTAATCACCAGCTTGATTTAACCACTCCGGGAAGTTCACCCTTTGAGGCCAAATTTCTAAAACAAATACGACAAATCCCAAATTTCCTCAAAAAAGCCCTGCTTCGTCCACAAATTGGGCATCTGTTGTATTGTCGTGTTGAAAACTTTTGTTTTCTCTGGGCTTTAACAACAAGAGACTTCCTTGCCAAAATAACCTCCCTGTCGTGTCGAACAAACTATCTCAATTATGGATGAACACTAATTACGAAAAGGCATACCCAAGCGCTTCAATAAATAGAGTCCTTCTGCATCAGTCTTAGCCGTGGTCACAATGGAAATATTCATGCCTTTCATTCTGTCGACTTTGTCGTAATCAATTTCCGGAAAGATAATATGTTCTTTTATCCCTATTGTGCAATTGCCCCGACCATCAAAAACCTTGTCAGAAAGCCCTCTAAAATCCCTAACCCTGGCCAGTGTAACATTGAATAGTTTGTCCAAAAAATCGAGCATCATGTTACGCCGTAGCGTTACCATACATCCAATCGGCATACCCTCCCGAAGCTTGAATCCAGCAATGGACCTCTTTGCCTTGGTGATGACTGCTCTTTGACCCGCGATCAGAGTAAGCTCTTCAACACCAGAATCAAGCACCTTAATATTCTGTATGGCCTCTCCAAGACCCATATTTAAAACAACCATTCGTAAGCGAGGAACGGCCATAATACTTTTATATCCGAACTCTTTCATCAAAGCAGGCACAACTTCTGAATGGTATTTTTCGTTCAATCGAGACAACCCTACCTCCTCAACATTTTACCGTTCCTGTCATAAGGAACTCACAAGAAACAATCGATCAAAATCCCATATTATTTAGTTTCTATCCCCAAATTGACAATTTTCGATTGAAGATTGACTATTTAGAAAAAACACACCCTGTTTAAATAGCTAATCGCTAATAGTCAATAGTCAATAATCAATAGTCAATCCCCAACCCTCACTCGTCCATTGGTTCGCCACACTTCTTGCAGACACGAATCTTTGAGCCATCCTCGAGTATGCGTTTTCCGATTCTGGTGGGTTCAGCGCACTTGTTGCAAACAATCATCACGTCAGAAATATTCAGGGGAGCTTCCTTCTCAATAATTCCACCTTGGGCAGTTTGCGTACTCGCCTTCGCGTGTTTCTTAACCATATTGATTTTTTCAATTATCACGCGCTCTTTCTCAGGATCAACTTTCAAGACTGTCCCGATCTTACCTCTTTCTTTTCCAGCAAGAACAATAACCTTATCATCTTTCCTGATTTTAGGATGTTTTTTCTGCACTTCTACTACTCCCGATTTCCTCAAAGAACTTCTGGGGCCAATGAAATGATCTTCATGAAATTTTTGGCTCTCAATTCTCTTGCTACCGGTCCAAAGATTCGTGTCCCGATGGGCTCCATTTGCTGGTTGATCAATACTGCCGAGTTATCATCAAATTTTATATAGGACCCATCCGCTCTGCGGAGCCCTTTTGCTGTTCTGACAATCACCGCTCGAACAACATCTCCCTTTTTCACCTTGGAATTAGGCATCGCCTCCTTCACCGATACAACTATGATATCGCCTACACTTGCGTATCTCCTCTTAGACCCACCCAGCACCTTTATGCAGGAAAGCAATTTGGCTCCAGAATTGTCAGCAACCTTCAATCTCGTTTGAGTCTGTATCATATCCCCAACCCCGGTGAGCTATCTCTCCGTTAAACCTAAACTACAATATTGATTCTCTCAATGACATGCCACCTCTTCCTCTTGCTGAGAGGTCGGCTTTCAATGATCCTCACCTTGTCCCCGATTTGGCACAGGTTTTGGGAATCATGAGCCATATATTTCACACGCCTTTTGACATACTTATTATAGGTCCGATGTTTGGTTAACCGTTCTACTAAAACCAGGGCCGTTTTATTCATCCTGTTGCTCACAACGGTCCCCACCAGCCTTCTTCGTAATCCTCGCTCTGTCATCTGCACCTCAAATATTAAAAAAGCAAATTCATGTGAGAGAAACTTACCTTCCTGCTCTGGAGATTTCCAATTCCCTGATCACCGTCTTTACCCTTGCCAGGTCTTTTCTTGTTTTGGGAATTACGGCAGTATTTCCAAGCTGACCAGTAGCCTTCTGGAACCGCAAATTAAACAACTCCCTGCTCAACTCTTTTGTCCTCTCCATGAGTTCTTCTTCAGTTAGCTCTTTCAACGCCTTTGCCTTCATGAGTTTACGATCTCCTGATAACAAATCTTGTAGCAAACGGCAGCTTGTGGCCAGCCAATCGAAAGGCCTCAGCGGCCACAGTTTCAGCCACCCCCTCTAATTCGTACAGGATCCTTCCTGGCTTCACCACGGCCACCCATCCTTCAGGTGCCCCTTTACCTTTGCCCATCCTCGTTTCAGCGGGTTTTTTGGTAAACGATTTATCCGGAAAAATCCGGATCCAAATCTTTCCCCCGCGCTTTATATGCCTTGTTACGGCGATACGGGCAGATTCTATCTGTTGGGCAGACATATGGCCACATTCCAGGGCCTGCAAACCATAGTCACCAAACTCCAGGGTGCTACCCCGCAAAGCCTTGCCTTTTGTCCTACCCTTTTGCCTCTTGCGATATTTGACTTTTTTTGGGCTTAGCATAAAGGGTCCCTATTCTTTTTTGGTTTTATCCGGCAAAATTTCGCCTTTGAATATAATCACCTTAACTCCAATTATTCCGTATGTTGTACGCGCTTCGGCAAAGCCATAATCTATGTCAGCTCTGAGGGTGTGAAGAGGAACTCTGCCTTCCAGATACCACTCCCTGCGAGCCATCTCAGCCCCCCCCAACCTGCCGCTACAGGCAATTTTGATGCCCTGGGCCCCAAACCTCAAAGCAGCCGTTACACTCTTCTTCATAGCCCGCCTGAAAGCTATTCTCCGAACCAGTTGCAGAGCCACGTTCTCTGCAACTAACTGTGCTTCAACTTCAGCTTTTCTTACTTCTTGAATATCTATAATGATCTCCCTATTGATCATTTTTTCAAGGTCTCTCTTCAGCTTTTCAATCTCAACGCCTTTTTTGCCTATAACAATCCCGGGTCTCGCGGTGTACATGCGAATTCGGACCTTATTGGCAGCTCTTTCAATCTCTATTCTTGCCACACCGGCCTGAAAAAGTCTCTTTTTCAAAAACTTCCTGATGTTGTAATCTTCAAGGACAAAAGAACTGTATTCCTTACGAGCAAACCATCTCGAATCCCAGTTTCTATTGACTCCCAATCTAAAGCCGATCGGATGAACTTTCTGGCCCAATACACACCTCCAGAGCGATTTAACGGTTACGTGGTTAAGCTGCTAAATAGTGCCCGGCCGAAAACTGTTATTTTCCGTTTGGACACTAAATCGTCAAAGTGGATTGCGAACAATCCGAATTCAACATTCTCAATTCCTACAACGCATTATTGATCTACTTCTCATTCAGGACAACAGTAAGATGACTTGTCCTCTTCCTTATGGACGTTGCACGCCCTTGTGCCCGGGGCCGCCACCGCTTCAAAGTTGGCCCTTCGTCAGCATAAACCCGCATTATGTAAAGGGAGTCCACGTCCACATCTGTATTTTGTTCAGCATTCGCAATCGCTGAATTGACTAATTTTTTTAGTATTCGCGCCCCTCTCTGGGGTGCAAAAGAAAGCATATTCAATGCCTCTCCGACCTGCTTCCCCCTGACTTGATCCATAACCAAACGAATCTTGCGGGGTGAAATCCTAACAAATTTTGCCACTGCCCTCGTTTCCATAATAACATTCCAATTCAGACACTCAGCTTTTAGCGGTTATTTCTTCTTGCCCTTCAACCTGGATTTCTTATCCCCGGCATGTCCATAAAAAGTTCGCGTGGGGGCAAATTCACCCAATTTATGCCCCACCATGTCTTCAGTAACAAATACTGGCAGGAATTTTCTACCATTGTGCACCGCAAATGTCAGGCCGACAAACTCAGGGAGAATCGTTGACCTGCGCGACCATGTCTTGATGATTTGCCTGCTCATTGTTCCTGCCGCGTTTTGTACCTTCTTCAATAGATGATCATCGACAAAAGGTCCTTTTTTTAACGATCTTGGCAAGTTTTTTCTCCCTCTTGATTCAATTTACACCCCATCCCGGATTCTCTCCTGAAGTGAGCCGGTTTACCATGGGATTCGTTAGATTACTTTTTTCGTCTTTTTACAATAAGCCTGTCGCTCGACTTCCTGACTCTGGTCCTGTAGCCCTTGGTCGGAACACCCCAGGGGGTCACAGGATGACGTCCACCTGAGGACTTCCCTTCTCCTCCACCATGAGGATGATCCACTGGGTTCATGGCAACACCCCTCACATGGGGCCTTTTCCCTAACCATCTGTTTCTACCGGCTTTACCGATAGATATATTTTCATGGTCAAGGTTGCCGACCTGACCTATCGTTGCCTTACAGTCCAGAAGGACCATTCGTACCTCACCGGACGGAAGTTTGATCTGGGCATACTTCCCTTCTTTTGCCATTAGTTGCGCATAACTTCCCGCACTTCTGGCCAGCTGTCCACCATGCCCAATCTTTAGTTCAATATTGTGGATATGTGTCCCCAAAGGCATTTCCCTCAAGGAAATGGAATTACCTGGCCTAATTTCCGCACCCGGACCCGAGCTCACCTGATCTCCTACCCGAAGTGTGAGTGGGGCCAGGATATACCGTTTTTCTCCGTCTACATAATGCAAAAGAGCTATGTTTGACGAACGGTTCGGATCATATTCAATGGAGGCCACTCGAGCAGGGATCCCATCCTTATTCCTCCTGAAATCGATCAACCTGTATTTTCGTTTGTGACCGCCTCCCCTATGCCGTATGGTCATACGGCCAGCCGAATTCCTGCCTCCCGTTTTTCTAATGCCTGCAAGAAGGCTTTTCTCAGGCACGTTGCGAGTTACTTCCTCAAACGTAGAAGAACTCTGAAATCTTCTTCCCGGTGAGGTTGGTTTATTCGTCTTAATACCCATTACTTGCTCCGCAGTACGTGGTCAGTTTACATTCCTTCAAAAAATTCGATGTTCTCCCCCGGGGCCAGCCTGACAACCGCCTTCTTCCAATCAGACTTCTTTCCCACGGTTTTTCCCATCCTGCGCCTCTTGCCACGCACATTCATAGTCCGCACATCCAAAACCTTTGTCTTAAAAAAGGTCTCAACGGCCTGTCTTATTTCCACCTTATTAGCCTTTTTGTGTACCTTGAAGGTTACCTGGTTAGTATCTTCCTTCTGGATGTTCGCTTTTTCCGTGATGCGCGGCTCTTTAATCACTTGGTAGATATCCATCACGATATCAACGCCTCCTCTATTTTTCCTACGGCGGATTGCTCCAGGAAAAGAAGATCATATTTCAGGATATCATAAACGTTAAGCCCCTGGTACCGCATTACCTTCACCCATGGGACATTTTTAGATGATTTTTCCAGGTTTACCAACTTGTCTTCAGTCACAATCAGTGCCTTATTTACATCAAAAATCTTCATAACTCCCACAAAATTTTTTGTCTTGATTTCCGGAAGGTCAAAGCTATCGATCACTCTAAGGCGATCAGTCTGGACTTTATCTGTCAACGCCATGCACAGAGCAGTCTTTTTTACTTTCTTTGGGACCTTGTGAACATATTTACGGGGGTTCGGTCCAAAAGCCACGCCTCCTCCCCTTCTTGTGGGAGAGGCAGCAGATCCAACTCTCGCCCTGCCAGTCCCTTTTTGCCGCCAGAGCTTTCTTCCCGAGGCTTTAACCTTTGAACGGCCTTTTGTGGCAGCAGTTCCTGACCTGTGACTGGCAAGCTGGCTAACCACGACCTGATGAAGGACATGTTTTTTTGTTGGAACATCAAAGACTTCTTCCTTCAGTTCCACTTCAGAAACCTTTTCCTTTTGAAGATTGAGGACATCCACGACAGTCATCTCGGGCCCCTTACCCTTTCCTCGTTCGTTGAGTTTATTCGGTTCACCGGATTAATCGAGTCAGGACCTATGAACACAACAAACTGAATAAACATTGCATCAAACCTTACTAATTTCAATAAGGCCGTTGGAACTTCCCGGTACAGCCCCCCGGACCAGAACCACATCCATTTCAGGCCTAACGCCAACTACTTTTAGGTTCTTTATTGTAACACGGTGGCATCCCATTCTGCCGGGAAGCTTTTTCCCTTTCTGAACCCTCCCAGGGGTGGCACTGCATCCGATCGAACCAGGAATCCTGTGTGAACGGGATCCGTGGGTCTTCATTCCTCCGGAGAAACCCCACCGTTTCATAACACCACTGAATCCCCTGCCTTTGCTAATACCAATCACATGAACAATATCATTGACATTAAAAATATCTGATTTGATCTCCTGGCCCAGTTCGAAGGTTTCAGGGTCATCAATGCGTATCTCATTTAGATGTGCGAAATATCTTTCCCCCGCTGCCCTGAAATGCCCCCGCAAAGGTTTATTAACCCGGCTCTCTTTTTTGGGCTCATACCCTACCTGGATTGCATTATATCCCTCTTTCTCAACGGTCTTCTTCTGGGTCACGACACAGGGTCCAATCTTCAAGACAGTCACAGGTACACTCTTTCCCTCTTCAAGGAAATGTTGTGTCATGCCCAGTTTTCTTCCAAAAAGTTTTTTGACCATAAGTATTCAGCTCCAAATTACTCCCCAACCCACAACACGGACAGATCGAAACTAAAGCCATATCGGATATTTTGCAATCTTTTTTTTCATTTTTCGACAGGTTTTAGGGTTAAGGGAGTTTGATCTCCACATCCACCCCGGCAGCCAGGTCAAGCTTCATAAGGGCATCCACAGTCTGTTGGGTCGGTTCGAGGATATCCAATAGACGCTTGTGAGTTCTTATTTCAAATTGTTCTCTTGACTTCTTATTCACATGAGGGGATCTCAAAACACAGTATTTATTAATAGTCGTAGGGAGCGGAATTGGTCCAGCCACTCTCGCCCCTGTCTCCTTTGCCGTATCCACAATTTCCATGGCTGACTGATCCAGCAATTTGTGATCATACGCCTTCAAGCGGATTCGGATCTTTTGGTTGGCAATCATACTCCCTCTCCCTATTCAATAATTTCGCTGATGACCCCGGCACCAACAGTCCTCCCGCCTTCACGAATGGCAAACCTCAACTCCTTCTCCATCGCTATCGGAGTAATTAAATTTACCTCCATCGACACACTATCTCCAGGCA
>JAUWMY010000028.1 GCA_030612945.1 Desulfobacteraceae bacterium | reverse complement strand
CCGTGTGGACAAGGCAAGGAGCCGGCAACTGGGCGGCACCGGCCTGGGCCTTGCCATTGTCAAACACATAGCACAGGCCCATGGCGGTCATGTTTCGGTTGACAGCGTCCCTGGAAAGGGGAGCACTTTCTCAATTCACCTTCCAATAGTGTAAAATTTCAGATAGATTAAGCTGTGCGAGAAAGTCTTGTGAGCGAATACTCGTAGTGCTGATGTCCCTCTCCGGAGCCTCTCCCAAAGTAATGCCATTTGGGAAAATTGAAGTCTGCGGTAATGGATCTTGGCATGAGGAGGACGGCCTTGAGGAAAGATTCCAAGTTAGGGACATTGTAAATATTAACCTCAAATCCCCACCAATCTATCCGGTCAAGAACATTTCGCAAATGGGCAGTGTGCCACTTGATGGAAAATCTATTAATTCCCCAATCCTGAAGTTTGCGGAGGGTTTTACGGGTTTTCATTGGATCCGTTAATATTACGGGCATAATATTATCAATTGGACATTGAATAATCGCTGAGGGATATGCTTTTTTCAGTTTGCGAAAACCTTTTTCCCCGAGTAGGTCAACACCACCGTTAAACCATAGATGTGAACCGTCAAGTCTGTGTGCCTCAAGCAATTCAAGAACCCTGCCAACAAGAGTTCCGTTTTCTTTTAGATCAAGCTTTAAGGATCTACCCATTGCTTTGAGGGGATGTAGTATGTCCTTTAATAATAGGAGTTCTTCCTCATCATTGAGCGGAGTTTGATGGAATGCGTCGTGTCGAAGGATGATATCGTTTTCATTCGGGCTAAGGCGCGCATCACATTCAGCCCAGCGAATACTGGACCCCAAAAACTGCTTCAGGTTTGCCTCATCATTGACGCCATGCCATACAAACTGGATATGCCGGGGCAGGGTCTTTTCCTGTATCAATTCCGTGATGTCATAGACCTTTCCCCTGACCGTGCCGGTTGGCATCTTCTTTCGTTTTGATTCAAAAATCGTATTGGCATGAAGAAGGAGGATCTCCCCATAGGGGTTAACCTGAGATACGGAATTTAAATTTTCCGGTTCATTATCCAGCATGGCAAAGACCCGATAACCGGACTTTTGAAAATGAAGAACACCTGCGGCCTTTACATTTGGTACATCCTTCTCCCATTCATGCGGGTTCATGTAGAGGAGTTCATCTGTGAACTGGACTTTGTATTCCTCTCCAAGTTTGTTTAATGAGAGAAGGGTTTCCGCCCTCAGATAATCGGGCCTCCCTGTGTTTAGGCCGACGAATGTATTGGGCTGCATCTGAAACCATCGTATGACCTCCATGACACCTACAAATGGACGATGGGATACTAAGACAGCCTCGGTGGACCAGCGATGTGTTTCATACCAGCGTAGGATTCTCTCGCAGCTTTTGCGTGGGATCTTTAATTGTGCAAGCAATTTTTCTGCCTGATTTTCATGAACAGTAATGTCTCCAAGTTTCAGGTTTTCAAAAAAGTGAGTACTGTGATTCTGATCAAAAGATTTTAAAACATGAAGGATCATATGCCGCATATCGAGGATCGTGCCATCGATATCAAATAGAATCATTAATCTGTCTTCCGGGTAAAGGCGCCTTGTTTTTTCATAATGCAAAGCGAGTTTTTTCATCCAGCTATTCATAGATACTCCTTAGTTGAAGGTTAGCATGTAAGTTCTCAATTAAGTCCGAGCTGTCTTAGAAAAACCCCTTCTCCGAGCCGTAGGCCCCAATTCCCCTTGCAAAAGAAGGGAGCAGTCGGAATGCCGGACTTATTGAGATGTTACGTTAGTCTTGATTATAGGTGAGTCAGGTTAAATTTCTATTAAGAATCAGTTAGAATTTTAATAATAATGAACCTTCCAGTTTCCCATTCCAGGCAAGCAGTTATCCAAATCGGTCTTCCATAAATTTCAGTTTATCAAGAAAAATCCAATCCTAAGAAAAATTTAATCCAATTGTAATCAAACAGCAATAAAAGTTTGTTATTATAACAGTTGTTAAATCAGAAAAAATTACAAAATGGAGGATTAGTAAGTAATGAAATATCATATTGTAGAGGATGGCGGTTTTTTTATTATAAAAATCTCCGGAGAATCCAGAAAGAATGAAGCCCTTCCAGCCAAGAGGATGCTTTTTCCTTATCTCAAGGAAAAAGGCGTCAGAGTTATTATGGATCTGAAGGAATTAAAAAACTTTGAACCTATAATTCTCCTGGGGTTTTTAAACGGTATCCGAAAAGAGATTAACCTTCTGGGAGGAGGCTTGAAGTTATGCTCCTTGAAACCAGAGATATTAAACTATTTTAGGGAAAACCGGTTTGATCAGTTTTTCAAGATCTGTGAAGATGAGGAAAAGGCAAAAAAGGGCGAATGGAGGGATTATGGTAAAAGATGATCGGGTTATAGAATTGCAACCTAACATTTTTTGGATCAAAGGGGAGGATACCAGCAGCCACAGCTACCTGATCAGGGGTGACTACAAAAATGTCCTCATTGATTCAGGAGTAGATAAAAACTTTTTCAGATTGCAGAAGTCCTTACTTAAAGTTGGATTTAAAGTCAGGGATATTGACATAGTTATCAATACGCACGAGCATTTTGACCATATTGGGGCCAATCGGTATTTTCAGGATTATGCCTTGATTGCTGCCCACCGCTTTGCGGCTACTAAGATCACCGTAGAAGATAGATACGTTACTATGTATAAATCAGGCGACCTCAACGAGCCACCCCTTAAGGTCCATCTCTGGCTGGAAAACAGATTTCGCTTTGATCTGGGAAACTACATCATAGAAGTGGTGCATACACCCGGGCATACTTCCGGTTCAATCTGCATCTATGAATTTACCCGGAAGATCCTTTTTACAGGAGATACTCTTTTTGCCGGAGGCACACTTTCCTATATTGGTGAGTCTGGAAGTGTTGGTGATTATATCAATTCCATCAACCTGTTGGAGACAAGGAAGATAAACGAGATCTATCCCGGGCACGGGAATATCTCAAAGACCCCGGAAGAGGATATGCAAAAGGCAATATTAAATGCCAGGGCGCTTTTGAGGGACGAGGAAGGAGTAGAGGTTACCAATTTCCGGGAGGTCGCTTAAATTATAACCAAATTCTAACATGATGGTAATCAAAGAGTAACAAATCATAGGGAATCTAAAGCTAAAATTCCAGAGGCGGCCCAATTTCTACTGGAGAGATTATCGGGCTGATCAACCATATTTTAGGTAAGCGGAGTAAAAACAATGAAATTTCTTCTTGGATTGTCAATCTTAATAATCCTGATTTTTATGGGCATATACTACTACCGATCCTGCAAAAAGACTGGCGATGAATGTGTAAATAAATATATCGAGGAAAATGATGGAATGCAGAGAAAGGATGGTAAGCATGGAGAAAATAGTTGTTTTGACCGAACAATCAGAGCCTGATCACGATTTAATTGCGTGGCTCAACGAGCTTTTTCCTGATTGCGATATCCAAGTTGTTTTCAAGGGGATCGAAACTTTTGGGGAGTATCCTGCCCGTTGTTTTGATTTCCGCTTACAACGAACACAACAGTAAAGGCACGATGGCCAACATTTTGATTATTGATGATCAGCTATGGGTTCGAGAATTCCTTGTAGAAGAACTGACCTGCGAGGGATATCAGGTTGGGGCCATAAGTGATGTCAAATCAATCCAGGAAAACCTGACAGTTTCGCTACCGGATCTGGTGCTCCTTGACCTGTATCTGGACGGGATCGACGGATTTAGGGTATTAAGTGATATAAAGAGACGTGAGCCCAGTCTGCCGATCATTATCTTTACCGCCTATGACACCTATGTCGATGACCCGCGTCTGTCTCAGGCCGATGGCTATGTTATAAAGAGCTTTCGCCTTGATGAGCTCAAACAAAAGGTAGCCGATGTTCTAAAGCGAAAACCAGTTCCACTTCATTAACTCCTTTAAATAACCACATTAAACCACCATCTATTCTGGCATGTATTTCTTTACATAAAATTAACCAGTGCTTAATAAAATACTCATATTTATCAACCATTCTATTTTATCAGCCAGGATGAAATTGAAGGAATACCTATGTCATTTAGTAGAAACAGTTTTACAACAAAAGAGCGGCAGAAGTGGATGAGTGTTCTGTCAAAGTCGTCATGCCAGGAACTGGAAGGTGCCTGGCAAGGAATATCTGAAAAGCCCGATTACCGGCATTTACGCAAACCGGAAACAGGCATCATAATGGTTCGCGCCCGGGCCGGAGGTTCGGGCCTCCGATTTAATTTTGGTGAGATGACGGTTACCCGTTGCACGGTCAAAACAGATGAAGGATATGTGGGGTGTGCATATGTAATGGGACGTGACCATCGGCATGCTGAACTTGCGGCTCTCTTTGACGCCCTTTTGCAAAATTCAGGATATAAGTTGAAGATTTTGAACATGGTTATTCTCAAACTCAAGGAGTCCCGCGAAAAACGTAAAGAAGAAATTTCAAAGAAATCCGCCGCAACAAAAGTCGATTTCTTTACAATGGTTCGAGGCGATTGAACATGGTCGCAACTATCGATTTAAACCAGATGACACCTGGGTTTTCAGATCCTGTTTTTAACTCCCAGGAGACCTTTCGTGCCATATTGGGTGCCATGGCTCACCCGGGTCGAATCGTCACAGCAGGCAGTGCCCTTGATTCGCCACATCCCCTTAACCGTGCATCAGCCGCCGTGTGTCTAACTCTACTCGACTTTGAGACGCCTCTCTGGACGGATCTTGATTCCGACCACATGGCAATTGGCTGGTTGCGGTTTCATTGCGGATGTCCGGTTGTGCAAAATCCGTCAGAAGCGACCTTCGCTATGATCACCAATAATGATGCCATGCCGTCCCTCAATAAATTCAAGACAGGAAACGATGAGTGCCCGGAGTCTTCAACGACACTTATAATACAAACCAGCGGCTTGAGTTCAATGGACGGTAAGCGACTTTCCGGTCCGGGCATAGAGACTTTTTCAACCCTTAAGATGGAGGGTTTGACAGAGCGTTTCTGGCAAGATCGGCAAATTCAATTCACCATGTTTCCTCTGGGTGTAGACATTCTTTTTACCTGTGAAAATACCCTTGCCGCTCTGCCCCGTACAGTGAAAGTGGAAGGTTAAATTATGTATGTGGCCGTAAAAGGTGGCGAACAGGCTATAGCGAATGCACACAAACTGCTCTCTGAAAAACGTCGTGGCGACCAGGCTGTTCCTGAACTGGAAATTTCACAGATTAAGGAGCAGTTGGGCCTTTCTGTGGACCGGGTAATGACGGAAGGGTCGCTTTACGACCGTGAGCTTGCAGCCATAGCCATCAAACAGGCCCAGGGAGATCTGGTAGAAGCGATTTTTCTTCTCAGGGCCTACCGGACAACGCTGCCTCGCTTCGGCTTTTCCGAGCCTATAGAAACGTCCAGAATGGAGATCCAAAGACGCATTTCGTCTTCGTTTAAGGATATTCCAGGTGGTCAGGTGCTCGGGCCAACCTATGATTATACCCACCGCCTGATCGATTTTGCTCTGGAAATTCCTGACAACGGAAACTCGGAAACATGCCGCGCAGAAGTGGCTGCCGAAGCGATCCAAAATGCCATGCCACGAGTCGCTGATTTACTGCTTGCTGAAGGCCTTATCGAAGATGAAGCCACAGACAACGATCGCAGGCCGGTGGCTGATTTGACCCGCGATCCCCTGGAACTTCCTGCTGAAAGAGATGCGCGACTTCAAAATCTTGCACGCGGTGACGAAGGGTTTATACTCTCCTTGGCTTATTCCATTCTGAGGGGCTTTGGGGCTTCAGGGCATCCCTTTTTGGGAGAAATCCGTTTTGGGGAAGTGACTGTGGAATTAGTTCCTGAAGAATTAGGATTTCCCATTGAAGTTGGAGAGGTTTCCGTAACCGAATGCATAATGTTCAACCGTTTCATGGGGTCTGCAACCACATCTCCTAAGTTTGTCAGGGGATATGGACTGGCCTTCGGCCATTGCGAGCGCAAGGCAATGGCCATGGCCATAATTGATTATGCACTACGCAGTAGAGAACTGGGGGAGAGATCTGAATATCCGGCCCAGGACGAAGAATTTGTGCTTTTTCATAGCGACAATATTCAAGCCTCTGGATTTGTTGAGCATTTAAAACTTCCGCATTACGTGGATTTTCAAGCCGACCTCGTATTGATGCGCAATCGCCAGGGTGAGTTTAGAGACGGGAAAAAAGAGGGCAGGGATGAGAGGGAATTAGAAGATGAAAAAGCAGCTAAAGAGGCAGAGTAACACTGGAAAGGATCGCCCACGTATCATGGCGGGATATAATTTTGCCTATCTTGATGAACAGACTAAGCGGATGATCCGAAGAACCATTTTAAAGGCCGTGGCCATTCCTGGATACCAGGTGCCTTTCGGAAGCCGGGAAATGCCGCTGCCTTACGGGTGGGGAACAGGCGGCATTCAGGTGACCGCTTCCCTCATCGGTCCAGAAGATACCCTGAAGGTAATTGACCAGGGGGCGGACGATACTACCAATGCGGTGAGTATCCGGCGTTTTTTTTCACGGACGGCAGGGGTCCACACGACTACACGTACTCGGGAGGCAACAATCATACAGACACGCCATCGCATTCCTGAAACTCATCTCAGAAATGGTCAAATTATTGTTTATCAAGTCCCTATCCCCGAGCCGCTCCGTTTCATTGAGCCCAGGGCCAAAGAGGTTCTCCGGATGCATGCGCTCAAAGAGTATGGCATTATGTTTGTTAAACTCTATGAGGATATATCCAGGTATGGTCGTATTGCAAAGGCATTTGACTATCCCGTATTGGTAAACGACCGATATGTGATGAGTCCATCACCCATACCGAAGTTCGATAACCCCAAGATGGACTGTATGCCTGCATTACAGATCTTTGGCGCTGGCAGGGAAAAGCGTATTTATTCAGTTCCGCCATATACAAAGGTGAAAAGTCTTGATTTTGAAGATTACCCATTTGAAGTGGAACGCTGGTCCCGGTGCTGCGCCCTGTGTGGCTCAGATAACAGCTATCTTGATGAGATCATTATGGATGACAGGGGATCAAAACTGTTCGTCTGTTCGGATACCGACCATTGCAATGAACGTGTTGCCGGAGGCTACAAGGGCAACCAGGCAGAATCTATTGAAGAGGCACAGATTTCGACCGGGACAGGAGCAAGAAAATGTGCATGAAAAACTCAGATGATATTCCTTTACTCAAGGTTGAATCCATCAGCAAGTATTACGGCCGCAGAATCGGATGCCTGGGAATCGAGTTCGAACTATGGCCGGGAGAGGCTCTCGGCATTGTCGGGGAGTCAGGATCCGGAAAAACAACCCTGTTGAATTGTATTTCAGGACAACTGGAACCTTCTGAAGGTGCTGTCTGGTATTCAAGCAATGGCGGAGTGATCGATATGTGTAATGCTCCTGAGCCCCAAAGAAGGCTGGTTATGCGCACTGAGATGGGAACGGTGTATCAAAATCCCAGGGACGGACTCCGGATGCACGTGAGCGCCGGAGGGAACATCGGCGAACGCCTCATGGCAAATGGGTTGCGGCACTATGGTCAGGTCCGTCGCAGGGCGCTGAACTGGCTTGAAAAGGTAGAGATAGATCAGGAACGGATTGATGATACACCCGACACATTTTCCGGTGGCATGCAGCAACGGCTTCAAATTGCCCGCAACTTAGTGACCAGGCCCCGTCTCATCTTCATGGACGAGCCAACAAGCGGCCTGGATGTTTCCGTGCAGGCACGGCTTCTGGACCTGCTCAGAGGCCTTGTAACCGAACTGGACCTCTCAATGGTGATTGTCACCCATGACCTGGCCGTGACGCGCCTTCTGGCACATCGTCTGATCGTAATGCGAGGCGGCAAAGCTGTGGAATCAGGACTGACGGATCAGGTCCTGGATGATCCTCAGCATCCTTACACACAACTTCTGGTTTCTTCTATCCTGCAACCATAACCCGAACGAGGCAAAACTAAAAACTCTGATTTACCGCTGAGACGCAAAGGACGCAGAGATGAAATGGATGATCGATGTAGATAGACTCAATAAGAATTTTTTTCTTCACACTCAGGGAGAAGCGAAAATTCCTGTATTTAGAGATTTTCACATGAAGCTCAAACCGGGTGAGAGCATTGCACTGGTTGGCCCTTCGGGCGTGGGGAAAAGCACGCTTCTGCGTCTTCTTTATGGCAACTACAAAACCGGCTCCGGAAAGATCTTGGTACATCACAATGGCGACGTTTTGAATATGGCCGGCGCTGATCCCCATATGATACTTCATATCCGGAAGTGGACCATAGGGTATGTAAGTCAGTTCCTGCGGGTTATTCCCCGGGTGCCGGCCATCCAGGTTGTCATGGAACCCCTAACGGTGAGGGGTGCATCAGAAAAGGAGGTCCGCCCACGTGCAGAGGAGCTTCTTAGTCGTCTACGCATACCGGAGCGCCTCTGGTCTTTGTCTCCCACAACATTTTCCGGCGGAGAACAGCAGAGAATCAATATTGCCAGGGGATTTAGTGCAACATATCCGGTGATGCTTCTTGATGAACCGACCGCCAGCCTTGATCCTGTTAACAGCGGAACTGTGGTTGAAATCATAAAAGAGGCAATCGGCATGGGCACATCAATTATAGGGATTTTCCATGATGAGGATGTGAGAAACAGGCTTGCATCAAGATGCGTGGAGATTCAGCCTGTTAATAACCATACCAAATAAAACCATACCTTTTCCAAGGACCTCACTTTGATAGATTAGACGCTGCCATTTTTTACAAAAAAATAACCCTAGCCTTATAAAACCCAAAAGGCCCTGAAGGCCGGATTGCAGAGCCTATCTGTGTTGGGAAATAATAAAAACAAAGTTGGAACCATGGTCTGTGGCCTCGTACCAAATACGGCCGCCTTCCTTATGGATTATCTCCTTCACTAAAAACAATCCGAGGCCCATTCCATCCTGCTTATGTTTACCGTATTTTGGAATATTTGAAAATTTACTGAAGAGCCTGTCGCGATACTCTTCCGGAACGGGCCTGCCATGATTATGAATATTAATCCTTAGAAAACATCCATGCTTCCTCAAACCAATAGATACAATTCCCCCCTCGTCTCCATATTTAAAAGCGTTTTTTAGAAGATTCCTGAAAACGGCTTTAAATAGGAATCCATTTCCCGAAATCATCATATTTTTATCGGGAATGGGCAATGGACCCTCATCTATGACAAAGCGTCCACGAGACTCGACAGGGAAGTCATTCAAGACAGGTTGAATAATTTCTCTCTTAAGATGCAATGGCTCTTTCGGCATATTGAAATCACCGTTAAGCAAGAATGCCGTTGTTGAAAAATCATCTTGCATACCTATTGATTTTTCAATCGTAATGAGAACTTTTGCTAATTCACTGTTCACCGAATCTTCCATCTCTCCGTAAATGCCTTTGACTAACAGTTTCAGGTGTGCGGCCATGGAAACAAGAGAACTCCTGTTATCATGGGATATGAGTTTTACCATGTTAATCAAGTCTTTTTCTGTGCCGGAATACTTAGGTCGCTCCATCTCTTTTCTATTCTTAGGAAACAGGTGATGAACGGTGCAAACGTCGCGTGTGTCATTTGACACTAATACATTCTGCATAATAAACTCCTTTCTCTTAATGATAGTATGCATAGGAAAACCATGTTAGGTTATTATTAGAAATGTATTAAAAATGAGTATTGTTTTGAACATTTACGTTTTAGTCATTGGTATTTGTTTCGTATTTCGTGCTTCGAAATAAACCCGCTCATTACACGAAGTTCTGCTTAGACGCGAACCCGACCCCTCACCCTCTCAAAACAACCCGCTCCAATGGATTAGATGCCGCTCTATTTTACAATAAACTAACCATTGCCTCATAAAAACCAAATATTGATGATGCTAAATACAAAAAAATGAGTCATTGCTAAAACCATTTCAAAAGGGAGAAGAGAGATTGATGAAAATCATTCTGGTGATTATTGATGGTTGCCGTTCGGACGGGTTGGAGCAGGCAAAAACGCCAAACATTGATCATATGATCGAAAACGGCACGCACACCTTGAACGCCCGGACAGTGACGCCCTCTATTACCCTGCCAGTCCATTTCAGCATCTTCACATCTCTGCCGCCGATGGCGCATAATGTGCTTACCAATACCGGATCTCCCAACCCGTCATCCACAGCAAGAAGCATCATAGATGTGGCAAAAGATTTCGGCAAAAAGACCGCGGCTTTTTACTCTTGGGAGCACTTTAGAAATCTTTCAGCGCCCGGTTCCCTGGACCACTCATACTACATTAACAGCGGTTCTGCGGAAAACCTTGACCTTGAGGTTGCACAGGCTGCCGCCGGTTATCTAAATTCCTGCTGGCCCGACTTCTGTTTTATTTATCTCGAAGGAACCGATATTGCCGGACATAGGTCAGGGTTCATGTCTATGGAGTACCTTGACGCCATCGAGACGGCGGATACGGCGCTTGGCATCATTTTAAATGAGCTGAAAAGAACAAATCTGTCTGACTGTTACAATATCATACTACACAGTGATCATGGCGGCATTAACCATCATCATACGGAAAATATGCCGGAGGTAATGACTATCCCATGGATTGCAGTAGGTCCTGAAGTGAGACAAAAACACATTATTACAGACAAGGTAAATATTATTGACACAGCACCGACTATTGCCAGTTTAATGGATATCCCTGCGCACCATACCTGGCAAGGCCGGGCTGTAAGTGAAATATTCAAAACGAGCATTTTTGAAACGGTTCAGCCTGCGTTTTTGGTCTCTGAATCTGACGGCCGCTCCTTTGTTCATTGTAATTGATAACAATATATACTCTTTTTTGTCGTTGCCGCTCTGGCATTTATGCAGTTGTTTGAAAACTATAACACCACTCTGTTTGCCATCGGATTCGATCAGACGTTGCCTATTTACATCGGCACCAAACTGCGCCAATTCATCAGTCCTGCCATGAATGCTTTGGCAATGATCTTCATCGTGCTGACCATTTCAGATACTGCTGTATATGAAATCATGAGCAGACGCAAAGGTTAAAAAATCACAATACCAGCCGATCCCTCAGTTTCTTAAAACAAAGTTCTCCAATAAATCAGACTCTTTTCTATTTAACAAAAAATTAACTTTTTCCTCATTAAGATCAAATATTAATGCGATTTAAAAAGAAGCAATTCTTAAAAATAAAATCCTGGAATTATCTCATTGAAAGCGACTATTAATTAGGTATCAAGAGATATGGAAAAAACTATTTGCCTTTATGGAGGCTCCATATTTGACGGGGAACGGCTCTATCCGAAAGGAGCAGTTCTTTTTAACGAGGAAGGGATTATCCAGGTGATTGAGGGAGACGATATCCCACGCGCCGGAGGTTCTTTTAATGTCCACGGCCAGCTTATCGCTCCTGGCTTTGTTGACCTTCATTCCGATGCCCTTGAAAAGTGTATTGAAATGAGACCGGGGATCTATTTTGACGCTGAATTTGCCCTTCAGAATCTCAACAGAAGGCTTTCCGCTTGCGGCATTACAACATTTTGTCATGCCGTCAGCTTTGCTGACAACGAACTGGGTTTGCGCTCTTCAGAAAAAGCCGAAGATCTGGTTCGACTTATTCGCCTATATTCTCAAACACATAAGACCACTATACGGCATATGGTGCATGCACGTTATGAGATAGGATCCATGCGTGGCCTGGAAATCCTTATGCGACTTCTGGATGAACGACTTATTGATGCAGTTTCCTTCATGGATCATACACCTGGACAAGGACAGTTCAAGACAATCCAATCATTTGTAGAATATTATGGCGACACATATAAGCTCAGCCGGGAAGAAATCACTTGCATGGTGGATCAAAAAAAACGAACCCGGGAAATAGGCTGGGAAAAGGTAGCTGATCTTGCCTTAAGGATCCGTGAAGACCGCCTGCCATTCTTAAGCCATGACGACGATTCACCGGAAAAAGTTGCACTGGTTAAGGAGCTTGGCGTCTCTGCCAGTGAATTTCCCGTTACCATAGAAGCTGCGGGAGCAGCAAAAGCTCGCCGGATGAAAGTGTTTATGGGAGCTCCGAACCTAATACGGGGCCAATCAACCAACGGGCATTTGAAGGCTTTAGACACGATTACCAGGGGGGTCTGTGATGGGCTTGTCAGCGACTACTACCCGGAGTGTCTCCTCCAAGCCCCTTTTACAGCAAGCAAAAAATACAACTTGGACTTCGAGGAAACCATGAAATTAGTGACCTCAAACCCTGGCGATTACCTGAATCAGGACACCAGGGCCGGCAGACTTGTTAGTGGTGCCCCTGCCGATCTGATTACCGTAGATCATTTCGGCCCATGGGCAAAAATAGCACAGACATGGGTGTCAGGCAGATGTATTTATAATTCAAATATAGAGAACGTTTTGTAGTCGAGTTGTTGACTGGTTAACTGAGTTTTGAAACCAAATAGAAGGGAGGAGAAAAATGGGGCAAAAAATACCAATGAAGAAGGGAGATCGAGGCAGGCCTATCATACGAACGAGAGGGCTTGGTAAAACTTACCCTAATGGAACCAGGGCCCTGAAGAACGTCAGTTTTACGCTTCAAAATGACGAGTTTGTTTCAATCATTGGTTCATCAGGCGCAGGTAAATCAACTTTTCTTCGTTGTCTGAACCGGTTGATCACGCCCACGAAAGGGACCATTGAACTGGAGGGTGATGATATCACCTATGGAAATGGCGCCGGATTAAGACAGGTAAGGCAGAGTGTGGGAATGATCTTTCAGCAGTTTAATTTAGTGCCAAGGCTTTCAGTTCTAAACAACGTCCTTGCAGGAAGACTTCGCTTTAACCGGGCGCCACTTCGATATGGTTCATCAATACTCAGGCTTTTTCCAAGACCGGAAAAGGATATTGCCTTTGAATGCCTCAAAAAAGTGGGGATTGAACAATTAGCTTTTCAGCGTGCAGATACCCTTTCGGGCGGTCAGCAGCAGCGGGTGGCCATTGCACGGACTCTGGCCCAGGAGCCGAAAGTCTTTCTGGCTGATGAGCCCATCGCCAGCCTTGACCCACACAGCGCTGAAAAGGTGATGGAAATTTTGCTCAAGATACACCAGAGCCAGAATATCCCGGTTATTGTAACCCTGCATCATATTGATTTTGCGTTGCG
>JAUWMY010000542.1 GCA_030612945.1 Desulfobacteraceae bacterium | reverse complement strand
ATCACCCGGTTGTATGTCATTTGAGGCAAAGCCGATGATTTGACCGTATTTCCGAACCTGATCATGAGCTTTTATTTCACAGATGGCTATTTTGTGACCGGCAGGCACATTTGCATTGGAGATCATACCACCAGGATCGATCTTGTCTCCATGGGCAAGGTTCGTCAAGGCAACTGCCACGTTGTCTTGAACGTTAAGGCAAACCGTCATAGGCTTTGTTTTGGTCATAATTCCACCCGGGGTCTAATCCGTGCTAACGCGCCCTACACCCTTATCTTTTAGATAATACTTCCCGCTACCTGTCATGCCAATAATATTATTAGCGATCATGAATTGTATCGCCTTAGGCCGATAATCCCTCATCCCGATTCGAAACATGCCCTTTTTTGCATATGGAAGCTCTATTGCTGAAAATGGGTCAAGTGCTTTATTTTTTTCAAGATCATTGACAATGGATTGGTATGTCTGTCTCATCCTCCACGCATGAAACTTCCTGGTAAGAATATAAACCACTATCAAGATACAGATAGCAAAAATAGTTCGGCCGGTTTCAGACATATGTGTATCAGAATTCCTTGAACTTACTGAGAATAAAAGTAACTTCTCAATAAACCCGGGCATTCCTACTGCTTCCCCCTTTTGCAAAGGGGGATTGAGGGGGATTTTTCTAATTCAGTCCGGATTTATTGAGAAGTTACGCATTAAACTGTGAGCCATTTTATTGCTTGATCCCCAATTTGTTCACCATTATACTGGCACATCACTTGAACGCGTTTGAGTTTTATGCCAGTATGGTCGGTAGAATCAAGAGGATTTCAAAATTAACCTAACAAAGTTTGTCCCCAGATCCAAGCTGTTTTTTAAGACCCTGTGCGCTCAGCCCTATGCACCATGCGTTTCAACTATAAACATGGAGGTGGTAAGATGATTCCTGAAATCAAGAAAATATTTTACGCAACTGACCTTTCCGAGAACGCCCGGTACTCCTTTGGTTATGCGGCAAGCCTTGCAAATCGTTATGGAGCCGGGATCACCTTGCTCCATGTCCTGGAGGATGCATCTGCCTACCAGGATAGCCTGGTAATCAATTTTATTGGAGAACAGAAGTGGGATGAGCTCAGGAAAAACAAGGAACAGGTCGTTCTTGACACGATTAGAGAACGTCTTGAAAAATTCTGTGAGGATGTAAGCCGTGAGCTTCCCGCCTGCCCTTTTATTACGGATGATATCATTGTGAAAATAGGGAATCCCGTGGAAGAAATCCTACAGGAAGTCGAGGCCAGCGGCTGCGATATGGTCGTGATGGGGACCCGTGGGCATGGTATAATGGCCGATGCCATGATGGGGAGTACTTCAAGACGGGTATTAAGGCGATGCAAAAAGCCTGTTTTGGTGGTTCGCTTGCCAGAAGGGGACGAAACTTAAGGATTTATCCCCAATAACTTTTGACCTGTGCAGTTAGGTTGTTAAAACTCTCTGTAGGATGGGTTGCGCGGCAAAAAGAAGGTGGGTTTCACTGTTTTGTTATGATTTTATTAACTTCCCATTAAATGCAACCTATGTGAAATAAGCCAAACCCATTGTATTAAGGCCACTCAACCCACCCTACAAGATGATAAATTTCAGTGAGTTACATCTAACCGTATAGATTGGAAACTTTAGGCATTTTAGATCACTTTAGTGCACTTTAGGCACTTATGTTGATTTTCTTTCTATCTCCAGCTTTTTCAACTCCTTTCGCATAATCTTGCCCGTGGCGGTCATGGGGAGGTCGCTCACAAACTCAATCTCCCGGGGATATTCATGAGCTGCCAGCCGAACCTTCACAAATTTCTTTATATTCTCTTCAATCTCCGTGGTCGGTGCTACCTCAGATTTAAGCACTATAAATGCCTTTACAACCTCTGTCCGGACCTTGTCCGGGCTGCCTATAACAGCCACCATGTTCACTGAAGG